>CANFHZ010000059.1 GCA_947446885.1 Comamonadaceae bacterium | reverse complement strand
TGGTTCAACCACATCCGACTGCTCGAACCGATTGGATATGTTCCACCGGCCGAAGCTGAGGAGAACTACTATCGGCAACTCGCCTATAGCCAAGAGACAAACGTCTCAACTTAGACCAATTGGCCTCCACCAAACCCGGGGCGATTCAGTATAGCCCAAATTGCCTACGAGGTCTTGTTCATAAGACTGTGACCATTCGTCATAAAGCGGTTGGGTCGAGAGCTTGGCGGCCTCATAGGCCGCCAGCTTATCCAGCACAGTGGGTGGTTTATTTGTCATGGGATGGTTTCCTTGATCAGCCAAGAAGATGTCCCGTCTTCACCAGAATCAGGCATCCCTCGACGCTGAACGGCTGGTGCTGGCTAAGGTGCGGACTGCGAATCCAAGTCCCCTGTGGGTAACTGCCATGTTCGTCCGAAAACACGCCGTCGACTACATAAATCTCCTCGCCACCGTAATGCCTGTGGGGATTGAAATACGTTTTCGGTGCCCATCGCACCAACGCGGTGTGACTGGTTCCGAATTCAGACAGTGGCATGACCTGTAGCCCGTCGACCATGCCTTGGAACCACGGTGATTGATGGGTATGAACCACAACCCTCTCGCGGTCATCGGGTGACAGGTGCCTGAGTTTCACAAACAAGGTACATCCGTTGACAGAGAACGGCGCGTGGCTGGAGCCGGACGGATTCTTTAAGTAAGTGCCTGGCCCGTAGTCCCCAAACTCGTCGCTCAAAGTTCCTTCGAGCACCAGAATTTCTTCGCCAAGCCCGTGCGCATGAAAATCGAACGTCGCACCTGCGTTGTACCGAACGATTGAAGTCGCGCGGGCTACCTCACCGCCGTCGCGCTCCAAAAGCCGACGGTGCACCAGCGGTGATGGAGATGGCTGCCAAGCTAAGGCGTTGCCATCGACAACGCAGCGTTGTGAGAAGTCAGCGTTGACCGGATGAGGTTTCATAGAAAGACGGTCCATTCAAGCTGTGAATGTCGTTCCATGGAGGCTTGTTGCGCACCACCGATCGGACTACTTCCATGGCGGAGGAATTAAAAAAGGACTTAGATTTCTCTAAGTCCTTGACATTATTGGCTCCTCAACCTGGGCTCGAACCAGGGACCTACGGATTAACAGTCCGGCGCTCTACCGACTGAGCTATTGAGGAATAGAGGGAAATTCGGTTGGGACTGGGCGGGAGGATTACTCCCCACATCCAGACAGCCCTGCATTATAGCCAAAGGTCCGGGGCTGATCGGCGCTAAGCTGCGGCAAGCGTCGGCATATGAATAGGCCGACCGTTCAATACAGGGCATGCAGCATGCAAAAGAGCGTCAGTTGGTATGTGGTGTTTTCAGTGATAGCGGGTGTGGCGGCCGCCGCTAAGCCAGCTGACAGCGATTGCGTGGTGGCCGATTTTCGAACGCTTGCGTTGACGGTGCACAACCCAACCGAGCGCCTAGCCGCTGCTACGCAATGGCTGCAAAGCCACGGAGATGCCTGCAGCCTCAAAGACATTGCTTTGATCAAATCGTCGAGCCCAGCCTGGCTGGGGTCTGCTGATTCTCCCGTGATCCAGCAGACGATGGACCACTATTACAACGCCAAGGCTAAAGGCACGAAGGAAGAACCTCCAGCAGCGGCAGCTCAAGTTAATCCACCGGCAGCACTGTCCGCTGCCGCGATACCCCCAAAGCCCAAGGCTTTAGAGGCTCCAGCAGCCAAGCCGAATGCCGCAAGCAAAGCGCCCGCCGCAAGCGCAGCTGCTACGACCCCCGCAGACGCCATCAACACTGGAATTGCCGCGGCTGTAGCAGCGGCTGCTGCCAGCAAAGCGGCCAGCAGCATCGCCAAAACGACGACTAACAAATAGAAGGTGAGGCGGGGAAGCGGGGCCGCAGCCCCGCGTTTTCTTACTTGGTGGAAGCGTCCCAGATCACGTGCGAGTACGCAGCTTTGCCCGGATCTTTCTTGATCACCGGTGAGCTGCCACTGGACAACAGAACCTTGACCGTGCGCTCAAACGCCGCGGGCTCCAGATAACCCATCTTCGGTGTCCCGGCGTTGGTGATCAGCTTGGCTACGTTTTCCATCTGGCGTTTTTGAACCGCTTCGTTGGCACTGCCCGAGGTATCGCCGGCCACCACAATCTTGGCTGCTTCTGCAGGATTCTTGACCGCGTCGTTCCAGCCCTTGAAGCTGGCTTTGAGGAACTTGGCCATGCGTGCCACAAAGGCAGGATCTTTCAGATTGGATTCGAGCACATACAGGCCGTCTTCCAGAGAGGCCACGCCTTCTTTTTCATAGAAGAAGGTGATCAGGTCGCTTTCCTTCACGCCCGCATCCACCACCTGCCAGTACTCGTTGTAAATCATGGTGGAGATACACGCGGCTTGGTTTTGCAGCAGCGGGTCGACGTTGAAGCCTTGTTTCAGGATCTT
Organism: Comamonadaceae bacterium; assembly: GCA_947446885.1. Lineage (GTDB taxonomy): Bacteria > Pseudomonadota > Gammaproteobacteria > Burkholderiales > Burkholderiaceae_C > Allorhodoferax. The sequence continues at coordinate 12,491 of CANFHZ010000059.1, read as the reverse complement.
GATGTCCGAGTCGGTTTTGTAGCCCAGCTTGGTCATCCAGTTCAGGAAGGGGTACTCGTTGCCGCCGTACCAGACGCCCAGGGTTTTGCCCTTGAGGTCTTTGGGGCTCGATACGCCACTGGACTTTTTGCAGGTCAGCATGAGACCGGATTGGTTGAAAACCTGCGCCACGTTGACCAGAGGCACACCGGCTTCACGCGCGGCCAGAGCCGAGGGCATCCAGTCCACCACGATGTCGGCTTGCTTGCCGGCAATCACCTGGGTGGGGGCGATGTCCGGGCCACCCGGTTTGATCGTGACATCCAGACCCGCATCCTTGTAATAGCCCTTGGCCTGTGCCACGTAGTAGCCGGCGAATTGCGCCTGTGGCAGCCATTTGAGCTGGATGGTGACTTTGTCCGCAGCAAAGGACGCTGCGCTACCGACCGCCAACAGGGCGGCCAATAGGGTGCTGGACAACTTGGAACGCATCTTCATAAAAACTCCTAGGGTTAAAAGGACAGAGGACAAAACAGCTTACCGCGCGCGGCAAACAGGGGGAACAACAAAAACAGCTAATTCGGTATACCGCGGGCAAACCCTTACTTCTTTCCGCGGATGGACGGATGCCAGAAGGCCACCCGCCGCTCCAATCCGACCAGCATCGCATAGACCACCGATCCGGTAACTGCTGCAACTGCCACCGCCGCCCAGACCAGGCCCATATTCATGCGCGTTGCCTCGGTGGAAATACGAAACCCCAGACCCGAGGTGGGCGAGCCAAAAAATTCGGCCACGATGGCTCCGATCAGGGCCAGCGTGGCATTGACCTTAAGCGCGGAAAACAGAAAGGGCATGGCTGCAGGCAGGCGCAGTGACCATAGCGTGCGTTGGTAGCCGGCGGCGTAGCTGTGCATCAGCTCGCGCTCCAGCCGGTCACTGGCTTGCAGCCCCGCCAAGGTTGAGACCAGCATGGGGAAAAAAGTCATCAGCACCACCACGGCGGCCTTGGACGGCCAGTCAAAGCCAAACCACATCACCGCAATCGGGGCCACGCCGACCAGCGGAATCGTGCTGGTCAGAGACGCCAAGGGCAATAGCCCCCGCTGCAAAAAAGGCAGGCGGTCAATCGCGATACCCACTGCAAAACCCAGGCCAGAACCCAGCAGCCAGCCCAGTGCCACCGCTTTGACTACGGTCTGCACAAAATCGGTTTGCAGCGTGCCCAGGTGCTCTGAGAAAGCCGCACCGATCAGCGTGGGCGCGGGCAGCAGGACCCGGGGCACGTCGAGCGCTACGGTCAGCAGTTGCCAGAAATACAGCACCCACAGCCCGAACAGCGCGGCGGTGGCACTGGCAACAATGGCCGGCCCGTCGATTGCCGCCAGGCGGCGTATGCCTGCGCTGGCGAGTGCCGCAAGCGCTAGCGTGGCGGCCCAGAACACGCCGGCTTTGGGTGTCTGCGGATCCGCCAGCGGCGCGTGCAGCCAGGCCCAGGCAGCGGCCAAGCCCAGGGCAATCAGCGCCAGGGTCCAGCGCAGGTCTTGTGGGTGTGCCTTGCCGCCGTTCATACCTGCCTGCGTTTTCCCAAAGCAAGTGCTTCAATGCCCGCCATGGCAGCGGTGAGCGCCAGACCCAGCAGCGCCGACATCACCAGCGCCGACCAGATCTGCACGGTCTGGCCGTAATAGGAGCCGGTCAGCAAGCGCGCACCCAGCCCGGCTTGCGCGCCGGTGGGCAGCTCGGCCACCATTGCGCCCACCAGCCCGGCAGCAATGCCCACACGCAGCGCGGGAAATAAAAAGGGCAGGGCGGCGGGCAGACGCAGCAGCCACAGCGCTTGCCAGCGGGTGGCGGCGTAGGTGTGCAGCATTTCGGTCTCGATGACCTGCGGTGAGCGCAGGCCTTGCACCATGGCCACCGTGACCGGGAAAAAGCACAGATACATGGCGATCACCGCCTTCGGTGCCACCCCGGAAAACCCCATGGTGCCCAAAATCACCAGCACGATGGGCGCTATCGCCAGTACCGGCACCGACTGCGAGGCCACGATCCAGGGCAGCAGCGCCCGGTCCAAGGTGCGCGAATGGACGATGCAGACCGATAACACCATCCCGAGCACCGTACCCATGGCAAAACCCACGAGTGTGCTCTGGCCAGTCACTGCGACATGGAAGAGCAGGTTGCGCGGCGAGTCCAGCGGCCAGTCGACCAGGCTGCTGTAGAGATCCAGCGCCACCTGGTGCGGCGCGGGCAGCACCGGGCGCGGTACCGCCATGGTGGCAGCCAGTAGGTCGCGCCAGGTCCAGGGACCTTTGGGTTCCAGCACGCGCTCAATCGCACCGGGGGCGTTTAAATACACGGTGAGCGCGTACCAAGCCAGCAGCGTGGCCAGCACGACGACCAGCACCGGTAGCACCTGCTTGCCCAGACGCTGCGCGACGCCTGCAGCCGGGGCGCTAGTCGTGGTGGCCATCGGCAAGTGCTTCGCGCACTTCGTGCGCCAGGGCGACAAATTCGGGGCTGTCGCGCAAACCCAGGTGGCGCTGGTCCGGCAGGGTCGAGTGGATCACCCGTACGATGCGCCCCGGACGCGGCGACATGACGACGATGCGGGTGGACAGGTACACGGCCTCCGCAATCGAGTGGGTCACAAACACAACCGTGCGCCGCTCGCGCTGCCACAGCTGCTGCAACTGCGCATTGAGCCGGTCGCGGGTGATTTCATCCAGCGCGCCAAAAGGCTCGTCCATCATCAAAATGCGCGGCTCAAAGGACAGTGCACGGGCAATCGAGGCGCGCTGCTGCATGCCGCCCGAGAGCTGCCAAGGGAATTTATTTTCAAAACCGACCAAGCCCACGCGCTCCAGATGTTCGCGGGCGATGCGATCGCAATCGGCGGCGCTTCTGCCCTGGATTTGCAGCGGCAACTTGACGTTGCCCAGCACCGTGCGCCAGGCAAACAGCGCCGGGGCCTGGAACACGTAGCCATAGGCTCGCGCCAGCCGCGCTTCATGGGGCGACACGCCGTTGACCAGCACGCTGCCGCTGGTGATGTGTTCCAGGTCGGCAATCACCCGCAGGAGCGTGGTTTTGCCGCATCCGGAGGGGCCGATGAGGGAGACAAACTCACCCGGCTCAATGGCCAGGTCGACATCGGCCAGCGCGTGAACCGGCGCGGTGTCGGGGTTGTAAATCAGCGAGGCTTTGCGGACGTCAACCGCGAGCGCATCACCGAGGGTGGATGGGGGCATGGATGGATAGGTCAAAAATGCGGAATCGATTCGGCCCGGCAGGCGGTGCTGGCCGGGCGGCCAGCCAAATGCAACTGGCTGCTTGCCGCGGGTGTCTGTGCCACTAGCTTACCGCGCCGGTAAACCCGCAGCCGGGTGGCACGCAGGCGCAGCGCTTCCATCGGGTCGCCAGCTTGCAGCAGCACGAAGTCGGCATGGCAGCCCGCCGCCAGGCCGTAGTCTTGCAGGCCGAGCACGCGCGCCGCGTTGACCGTGACCGCGTCAAAGCACTGCCCAATGGCCGCCTGGCTGGTCATTTGCGCCACATGCAAGCCCATGTGGGCCACTTCGAGCATGTCGCCGCTGCCCAGGGAATACCAGGGATCCATGGTGCAGTCCTGGCCAAAGGCCACGTTGACCCCGGCCGCCAGCAACTCGGGCACGCGCGTCATGCCCCGGCGCTTGGGGTAGCTGTCGTGGCGGCCTTGCAGGGTGATGTTGATCAGCGGATTGGAGACGACTTGCAGATCCGCCTCGGCCATGAGCGGAATCAGCTTGCTCACGTAGTAGTTGTCCATGCTGTGCATGGAGCTGAGGTGCGAGCCGGTGACGCGCCCCTGCATACCCAGGCGCTGGGTTTCAAAGGCCAGGGTTTCGACGTGGCGCGAGTGCGGGTCATCGGACTCGTCGCAGTGCATGTCCACCCGCAGGCCGCGCTCGGCGGCGAGTTCACACAGGAGCTTGACGCTCAAAGCCCCGTCGGCCATGGTGCGCTCGAAGTGTGGAATACCGCCCACCACGTCCACGCCCCGGTCCAGCGCACGCTTGAGCGTGTCCATGTGCTCGTGCGGGCCCGTCTTGCCGCGCAGCACGCCGTCTTGCGGAAAGGCCACCAGCTGCAGGTCGATGTAGGGCGCCACGCGGCGCTTGACTTCGAGCAGTGCGTCGACCGCCAGCAGGCGGGGGTCGCACACGTCCACATGGGTGCGAATCGCCAGCAGCCCTTTGGCCACCGCCCAGTCGCAATAGGCCAGGGCGCGCTCCACCAGCGCCTCTTGGGTGAGCAGCGGCTTGAGTTCGCCCCACAACGCAATGCCTTCGAGCAGGGTTCCTGACGCGTTGACGCGCGGCAGGCCGTAGCTCAGCGTGGCGTCCATGTGGAAATGCGCGTCGATAAACGGCGGGCTGAGCAACTGGCCCTGCGCGTCTACGGTTTCGTGCGCCGGGGCTTGCAGACCGGCTGCGACCTCGACGATGCGGTCTGCGCGGACGGCGACCGACATGTGTTTGCGCCCGTCGGGCAGGCTGGCGTTGTGGATGAGCAGATCAAGCATTTAGCGTTCACCTTTGACAAAAGGCAGCATCAGCGCCTGCGGCCCGGAGGCGCGGCGTGACATCGGAATCAGCACCGCGATGGACAGTGCGTAGGGTGCCATCAAAAAGATTTGGTAGGGCACGCCTGGAAACACATGCTGCAGGCGCAGCTGGTAGGCATCAAACCAGGCGTAGAGCAGCGCACCCAGCAGCGCCAGACCCGGACGCCATGCGCCAAACACCACCAGGGCCAGGGCCATCCAGCCGCGCCCCTGCACCATATTGATCACAAAACTGTTGAAGGCAGCCAGGCTCAAAAACGCGCCGCCCAGCGCCATGATGGCGCTGCCCACCATGACACAGCCGGTGCGCAACACCAGCACATTGATGCCCTGCGCCTGCGCGCCCTGCGGGTGCTCTCCGGCCATGCGGATAGCCAGCCCCAGCGGTGTGCGCCACAGCACATAAGCCACTATCGCCACCAAGGCCAGCGCCAGATACGTGGGTGCCGTTGCCGCCAGAAAAGGTGCGTTCAAAAAAGGCAGGTCCACCGGCTGAAAGGGCATGATGGTGGGTGGCGTACTTTTGGCGGGCACCGCCAGCCGGTAAATGAAGGAGGCCAGGCTGGTGGCCAGCAGCGTAATGCCCAGGCCGGTGACGTGCTGCGACTGCGCCATGGGAACGGTCAGCAGCGCATGCAGCAGCCCGAAGGCCGCGCCGCAGCCTGCGGCGATCAGCATGCCGGTCCACAGGTCAAAGCCGTGGAACACCGCCAGCCAGGCGCTCAGTGCACCAAAAGTCATGATGCCTTCAATACCCAGGTTGACAACCCCCGCGCGCTCACAAATCAGCTCACCCAGCATGCCGAATACCAGCGGCGTGGCAATGCGGAACACCGCAGCCCACAGGCTGGCGGTCAGAAAAAGGTCCAGTGCCTCGCTCATCGTCGCACCCGGTAGCTTAAAAAGAATGAGGCGCCCAGCATGCTGAGCAAAGACAGCGACACCATCACATCGGCAATAAAGCTGGGCACGTTGAAGGCCCGGCTCATGGCGTCTGCGCCGACAAACACGCTGGCCACCAACATCGCAGCCGCAGGGACACCCAGAGGGTGCAACTGGGCCAGCATGGCCACGATCACACCGGTGTAGCCGTAGCCGGGCGACAAATCACCGCTGACATAGCCGCGCAAACCCATGACTTCGACCGCACCGGCCAGACCGGCCAAGCCCCCTGAAGCCAGGGCAGTCCACAGCAGCACACGCGTGGCGGGTATTCCGGCAAAGTGCGCCGCGTGCGGGTTCAGACCGACGGCACGGCGCTGCAAACCGAAGACCGAGCGCGCCTCCACCAGCGCCACCAGCGCGCACAAGGCCAGGCCCAGCAGCAGACCGGTGTGCAGGCGCGACCGGGGGATCAGTTTGTCCAGGGTGGCGGCGTCGAGCACCGGCATGGTTTGTGGCCATCCCATGGACAGCGGGTCGCGCATGGGGCCTTGGATCATGATGGACACAAACAGCGCCATGATGAAATTCAGCAGCAGCGTGGTCACCACGTCGTCCACATTCATGTAGCGCTTGAGCAGTGCCGGGCCCAGCAGCATCGCGGCACCGGCCAGTGCAGCGGCAAGCATGAGCAGCGGTATCAGTACGGGAGCGGGCGCATCGATGGCCCCGCTGCCCAGCGCGGCCACCGCCAGCGCCCCGGCGTAGAGCTGGCCTTCCGCGCCAATATTCCACAGCCGCGAGCGAAAGGCCAGCGCGCAGGCCAGGCCGGTGAAGACCAGTGGCGTGGCGCGCGTCAGGGTTTCGGTAATCGCCAGCTTGGAGCCAAAAGCACCCATGAGCATGGCCCCCCAACTGGCCCATACCGGCGCACCGGCGGCGTATATCAACGCAGAGCCCGAGGCCACCATCAGCACCACCACCAGCGCCAGGCTCAGCAAGACCAAGCCCGGGGGTGCCGTGTTACGCCGTTCAAGCCGCATGGGCTGACTCCTGTTCACCCAGCATCAGCATGCCGATGTGCGCCACGTCGTAATCCTGCGCTGCAATCGGCGCGCTCAGGCGTCCGTTTTGTATGACCACGATGCGGTCGGCCAGCTCCAATGCTTCGTCCAGATCGTCGGTGACCAGCAGCACAGCGGCTCCGCGTTCTCTGGCGGCCAGCAGTCTGGCGTGTACATCGGCGATCGCACCCTCGTCCAGCCCACGTACCGGCTGGCTGGCAACGATGAATGCGGGCTGCCCCGCCAGGCCCCGCCCGATGATGAGCTTTTGCATATTGCCGCCCGACAGCAGCCGGGTTTTTTGTTCGGGTCCGGCGCAGCGGATATCAAAGTCCTGGATCAGCTGCCCGGTGTACGCCATGGCAGCGGCCTTGCGCAGCCAACCCCAGCGGCTGAAGCGCGGGTCGCCCAGGTCTTCGATGATGGCGTTGTGCCACAGCGCCAGGTCGCCGACCACGCCCTCGCGGTGCCGGTCCTCGGGAATGCGCGCCAGTCCGGTGGCACGCAACTTGGCATGCCGCGGTTTGTCAACCAGCTGTCCGCGCAGGTGCGCTGTGCCCGTTTGCGGGGCGCGCAGCCCGCAGGCCAGGTCAAGCAGCGCCTGCTGACCATTACCGGCCACGCCCACCACGCCGACGATTTCGTGGGCGTGTACGTCCACTGTCGCGCCGCGCAGATGGCTGCGTCCCCCCTGGCCGCCCAGGCTGGCGTCACGGAGCGACCAGACCACATCGCCCACGGGCAGCGGTGTGCGGGTGGGGCGTACCACGCGGCGTCCAACCATCAGTTCGGCCAGCGTGGCGCGGTCCAGTTCATCTGCCGCGCGCTGTGCCACCAACGCGCCTGCGCGCAGCACCGCCACCTGGTCGGCTACGCGCAGCACCTCGTCCAGCTTGTGGCTGATCAAAATCACCGACAGCCCGGCAGCGGCCATCTTGCGCAGGGTTTCAAACAGGGTGATGGACTCACCGGGGGTGAGCACGGCGGTCGGCTCATCGAGCACCAGAATGCGGGCCTGCCGGTACAAGGACTTGAGAATTTCCACCCGCTGCTGCTCACCCACCGAGAGGCGGTGCACGGGCGAATCGGGGTCCACGCGCAGGCCGAATTGTTCGGACAAGGCCCGCAAGCGTGCACGGGCTGTCTGCCGCGCCGATGCGGCCCGCCACAGGCTTTCGGTTCCGACCAGCACGTTGTCCAGCACCGTCAGATTGGCTGCCAGTGTGAAATGCTGGTGCACCAGGCCAATGCCTGCCGCAATCGCTGCCCGTTGCGAGCCCGGCTCCAGCGGCTGGCCGAACACGTCGATATGGCCGCTGTCGGCAACATAGTGGCCAAACAAGATGCTGATCAGCGTGGTTTTGCCAGCCCCGTTCTCACCCAGCAAACCCAGGATCTCGCCCTGGCTCAGGGTCAGTGAAATACCGGTGTTGGCACGCACCTCGCCAAAGCGCTTGCTGATGCCCTGCAGGCGCAGTGCGGGCGTGGTGCCCGGCTTGACGCTGGCTGCTTGCTCAGACATAGGCCAGGGGCGCCACGACGGGCCAGGGGGCGACGGATTCCAGGTGCTCGGCCAGGGCGATCAGCAGCGGCTCGCGTGTGCGCGCCGCCATCATCTGCACGCCCAGCGGCATACCGTGCGGGTCGCGGCCATGCGGAACCACGATGGCCGGACAACCCGCCACATTGGCCACCGCTGAAAAGGGTGCGATGGCGCTAAAGCGCTCAAAGTGCGCTTGCAGTGCGGCGGCATCACAACCTTGCACCGCATTAGCCCACGCGCCAATACCGGGCAAGCCAGTGGCCAGTGCGGGGCTGAGAATCAGGTCGTATTCGGCAAACAGGCCAGCCATCAGCGCACTGACCCGCGCCACTGCGATTTCAGCCTGTGCGTGGTCCAGTGCGCTCAAAGCTTCCCCCACCCGCACTGCGGCCCAGGTCATGGGTTCCAGATCGTCGGGCGCCGGGTCCAGGGCCTGCGCAGCGGCTGCAGCGCTGCGGCAGGCGTACACGCTAAAAGCCTGGGCCGAGAGCGCGCAGGCAGTCTGCAGGCGGCGGCTGTCCATCTGCATGATGTGATGCCCGGCATCAGCCAGTCCGCGCGCTGCGGATTCAGCGGCCGCAGCCCAGCCCGCATCCACTGCATAGCCTTGCGGCGCCTGTGTGAGCAGCCCGACCCGCAGCGGGGCAGCGTGCTGTGCTGGAACGGGGCTGTGGGGGTGCACGATATGCCAGGCCGCCGCCGTATCACGCACGCTGCGGCTGATGACAAATTCGCTGGCCAAACCGCCCAGCAGGTTGTTGTAGTCGGGGCCTTGCGGCGTGGCACCCCGGCCGGGCTTGAGGCCGACCAGGCCGCACGCGGCAGCGGGCACGCGGATGGAGCCCCCGGCGTCCGTGGCGTGGGCCATGGGAACAATGCCTGCCGCAACTGCGGCGGCCGAACCGCCGGAGGAACCGCCCGCGCTGCGCGAGCCGTCCCAGGGGTTGCGGCAGACCGGGCCGATGGCTGGTTCAGTCACCAGGCTCAGGCCGAATTCGGGGACCGTAGTTTTGCCAAAGGGCAGCAGCCCACCGGCTTTGAGGCGTGCAATCAGTTCGCCGTCATGGGGGCTGGGTATGCCGTAGCGCGCAAGGTGGCGGCTACCGGCTTGATCGACTGCGCCGGCCAGCGGCGAGCCCAGGTCTTTGACCAAAAAGGGCACCCCTGCAAGGGGTGCGGCGCGGTCCATTTGCGCCAGAGATGCCTGCGCCACGCTATCCACCCACTGGCTCATAGACCCAGTGGTGGACTGCAGGGCGTGGCTGCGCGCCACGGCCATGGCCAATAGCGCATGGGCCGTGACTTCACCGTCACGGACCCATTGCGCCAGCGTGCATGCATCGGCTTCAACATAGCGCGCCAGGGACAGTTCCAAGCGCAGCCCTCAGGTGGGTTGCGTGTCGACTGCGGGGATCGTCAGCGAACCCGACTTGATAGCCGCTTCTTTGGCTTGCATCATCTTCAGCGCAGCCGGTGGAACCAGCTTGCTGTCAAAGGTCACGCCATTGCCGCCGGTTTTCATCATGCTGAAGGGGCTGTAGTCCTTGCCGGTGGGTCGGCCTGCCTGCACGTCAGCAATCGCGCCGTTGAGGATGGGGCGGAAGTACCACATGGCGTTGGCGAACACGGTGCCAGGGTAACGCGGCATGTAGTCGATCAGCGAACCCACCGATAGTTTGCCGCGTGCCTTGGCTGCGTCAGCGGTACCGATGCGCTCACCAAACAGAATGTCGCAACCGCCGTCCAACTGGGCCAGCGCAGCCTCTTTGGCTTTGGGTGGGTCAAACCAGGTGTTGATGAAGGCGACCTGGAAGGTGGCGTCGGGCTTGACCTCGCGCACGCCCTGGCGGAAGGCGTGGATCAGGCGGTTCACTTCGGGGATGGGATAGCCACCCACAGCGCCGAGCTTGCCGGTTTTGGTCATGTGACCGGCCAGGATGCCGGTCAGGTAGGCTGCTTCATGGTTCCAGGTGCCGAAAGTGCCAAAGTTGGATGCTTGCGGGCCGCCGCTGGAGCCGCACAAAAACGCCACTTTGGGGTAGTCCTTGGCGACAGCGCGGGCGTCTTTTTCCACGCCATAGACCTCACCCACGATCAGCTGCACGCCTTGCTCGGCGTACTCGCGGATCACGCGGGGGTAGTCGGTGTTGGCCACCGATTCCGAGAACTTGTACTCAATGATGCCTTCGGCGTCCGCCTGCTTGCAGGCCTCGTGGATGCGCGAGTTCCAGGCGTTTTCCACCGGGTCGCTGTGCAAGCCGGCGACTTTGATGCGGGCCCCTGCCGCGAGTGCTGCATTGCTCAGCCAGGGCAGGGCCGCGCCTGCGGCCAATCCGCTCAGGATTCTGCGGCGCATGTTGTCGGTATGGGTCATGGGTACTCCAATCAAGGGTGGTCGGCCGCTGGGGAGCCGAAAAAAGGAACCAGCAAAAAAATCAGGTACCCGCGCGCTCCAGCATGGCGTGCAGCAGCACGTTGCATCCGGCGGTGATGTGTTCGGGCTTGGCGTCTTCGATTTCGTTGTGGCTGATGCCGTCTTTGCAGGGTATGAAGATCATGCCGCTGGAAGCCAGTTTGGCCATATAGACCGCATCGTGGCCGGCACCGGAGACCACGGGCATATTGGAGTAACCCAGTTTTTTGGCGGAGCGCGCAACCGCGTCAATGCAGTCGGCATGGAAGCCGATGGCCGAATAGCTGGAGACCAGCTCAATCTTCACGTCCAGCCCGGTTTCGGTGGCTTTGCGGGCGGCAAAGGCTTTCACCTCGTCGGCCATTTGGTCCACCAGCGCGTCGGTGCTGTTGCGCAGGTCGATGCTGAACTTGACCCGCCCGGGAATCACGTTGCGGCTGTTGGGGAAGACCTGCACCATGCCGACGGTGCCGCGTCCATGCGGCGCGTGGCGCAGGGCAGACGCCACCACTTCTTGCATGATGTGCGTGGCCACTTGCATGGCGTCGCGGCGCAGTGCCATGGGGGTGGGGCCGGCATGGGCTTCCATGCCGGTGACGGTGCAGTCAAACCAGCGGATGCCGAGCACGCCCTGGACCACGCCAATGGTCACGTCGTTGTCCTCGAGCACTGGGCCTTGTTCAATGTGGGTCTCAAAGTACGCGCCGATGGGATGGTCACCGGGCTCCTGATCGCCGATGTAGCCGATGCGTGCGAGTTCGTCTTTCACCGAGACGCCGGTGGTGTCGGTGGCAGCGTAGGCGTGTTCCAGCGTGAAAGCTTTGGCGAATACGCCCGAGCCCATCATCACCGGCACAAAGCGGGAGCCTTCTTCGTTGGTCCAGAAGGCCACCTCGATGGGCGCTTCGGTCTCGATGCCGAGATCATTGAGCGTGCGCACCACTTCAATACCCGCCAGCACGCCGTAGTTACCGTCGAACTTCCCGCCCGTGGGTTGGGTGTCGATATGGCTGCCGGTCATGATGGGCGGCAGGCTGTTGTTGCGCCCGGGGCGGCGCATAAAGCCGTTACCGATCTTGTCGATGGTTACCGTCATGCCGGCCTCGCGCGCCCAGCGCGTGACCAGATCGCGGCCCTGCTTGTCCAGGTCGGTGAGCGTCAGGCGGCAGACACCGCCCTTGGGCGTTGCGCCGATCTGCGCCAACTCCATCAGCGAGGCCCACAGACGCTCGCCGTTGATGCGGATGGTGGAGATATCGATGGTGCTCGTGGTGCTCATGGTGCAGTCCTGGGTTCGGGGGGCGGGGCTTTAGCGTGCAACCGACGTGGGCTGCAAAGTTTGGGCGCGCAGTTGCATGGCGTGGAAATTGGCGCTGAAGGCCGGGCGTTTGACATAACGCCCCACGCCACGCTCGGCGCGCAAATCGCCTTGCACAAACACCAGCTTGCCCTGGCTCACGGTGTGGCTGGGAATGCCGCGCACGATGCGGCCTTCAAAGATGTTGAAGTCACCCTTGCTGAACTGGGTCTTGGCGGACAAGGTCTTTGTGCCCTGCGGATCCCAGACCACCAAGTCGGCATCGGCTCCAACCGAGACGCTGCCTTTTTGCGGGTAAATGTTGAACAGCTTGGCTGTGTTGGCCGAGGTGATGGCGACAAATTCGGAGGGCGTGAGCCGCCCGGTGTTGACGCCCGCGTCCCAGATGACGGCCAGGCGCTCTTCCACGCCGCCGCAGCCATTGGGGATTTTGGCAAAGTTGTCTTTGCCGGCCGCTTTTTGCGCGGCGCAGAAGGTGCTGTGGTCGGTGGCCGTGGTGTGCAAGCTGCCGGCTTGCAGGCCGCGCCACAAAAATTCCTGGTTGCCCTTGGGGCGGAAGGGCGGGCTCATGACGTGTGCTGCGGCGGTCGCAAAGTCAGGGTGGCGGTAGACGCTGTCGTCCAGCACCAGATGGCCGGCCAGCACTTCGCCGTACACGCGTTGGCCACGGGCGCGGGCGCGGG
>CANFHZ010000058.1 GCA_947446885.1 Comamonadaceae bacterium | reverse complement strand
TGCACTTGCAGCGCAATCGGCTCGGGTAGCGGCTGCCTGCCATCGAGCACCGCGCGGATGTAGGTAGCGGTGCTGGAAGCGTCAATCGCAGCGGGTAAGTCCGGCAGGCCGCTGAGGCTGCCGCTTTGGCCTTCATGCAGCGCAAGGGGTTTGCCTTTCACAAAGGCCTGCCAGCGCGGTGCGCGCCGGGCGTCGGCTACCGCTTCGCCTTCGGTGCCGCGTAGTAGCAAGCCGCTGGATTGCATCAGGGCAAAGGTCTCGGCCATGGAGTGCGCGTATTCGGGGTGGGTGTAGCTGCTCACCAGCAGGCTGCGGCCCGCGCAGGGGTTCATCAGCTTGACCACGCTGTGACCCGAATTGCGCAAGTGCACCACGCGGCGTACTTCGAGCAGACGCTGTAAACCCGGGCAGAGCAGGGCGGTGGGCGCAAAGGCCACGCTGCCGGGTGTAACCGGCATCACTTGCTCCATGGGCGGTACGCCCAAGGCCGCAAACACTGCGCCGCTGAATACGCGCTTGTCCTCGGTGGCCGCGCCGTGCACCAGTACCGGCAAACCGGCGCGCGCCAGTAGCAGTGCCAGCAGAGGGGTAAGTACCGGCAGTTTGCGCGCGCCGTTGTAACTGGGAATCACGATGGTAGGCGGCGCGCTGTCGGCACCAGCCGGGATGGCGTGCATACGGGCCTGGGTGGCGTCCAAAAAACCAGCCATTTCTTGCGCTGTCTCGCCCTTGATGCGCATAGCCAGGCAAAAAGCCCCAATCTCCAGATCGCTCAAACCACCGTCCAAAACCTGGCCGAACAGGTCTGCGGCCTGCGCGCGGTCAAGCGGACGCGCCCCGTCTTTGCCGCGTCCGATTTCTCTGATGTAAGCGCCTATGCCCATGGGAGGATTGTCGGTGATGCCTCTCATCACCGAGTTAGAAGCTTATGCACCGAGCGCCTACACTCGCCCGCCTATGCATCCGCACCCATCAAACTCCCCGGCTCACCCGACCCTGGTGCTGGGCTTTGAGTCCTCATGCGATGAAACCGGCGTGGCCTTGGTGCAGTTGGAGGGCGACGCACCGCCGCGTTTGCTCGCTCACGCTCTGTACAGCCAAGTCGAGATGCACCAGGCTTTTGGCGGCGTGGTGCCCGAATTGGCCAGCCGCGACCACATCCGCCGCGTCGTGCCCCTGACGCGCCAGGTGCTGGAGCAGGCCGGGCGCAGCTTGGACGAAGTCGACGTGGTGGCTTTCACCCGTGGGCCGGGGTTGGCCGGCGCGCTGTTGGTGGGTGCTGGCGCGGCCTGCGCATTGGCATCGGCGCTGGACAAGCCGGTCATCGGAATACACCACCTGGAAGGGCATTTGCTCTCGCCATTTCTGAGCGCCGATCCGCCTGAATTCCCCTTTATTGCCCTGCTGGTCTCCGGCGGCCACACGCAGCTGATGCGGGTCGACGGGATTGGGCAATATGCCTTGTTGGGCGAGACGATTGACGATGCGGCGGGCGAGGCCTTCGACAAATCCGCCAAGCTCATGGGCCTGGGCTATCCGGGCGGGCCGGCGCTGGCCGCGCTGGCCGAGCAGGGAAGGGCGGACGCCTATGCGCTGCCGCGCCCTTTGCTGCACAGCGGGAACCTGGATTTTTCATTCGCCGGCCTGAAGACGGCGGTGCTGGTGCAGTCGCAAAAAATGGTGGCGGCGCACCGGGCGGATGCTTCTGCCGTGCACGCCGGGGCTGCTCTGGCCAGCGGCGCGACCCCGGGTTTTGACGCGCTGCCCATGAACCAGCGTGCCGATTTAGCGGCATCGACCCAGGCCGCGATTGCCGATGTGCTGGTGAAAAAATCCATGACTGCGTTGGCGCAAACGGGCTTACAACGCCTGGTGGTGGCCGGTGGCGTGGGGGCTAACAAGCGGCTGCGTGCACAACTGAATACCGCTTGCGCCGCGCGCGGAGTGCGGGTGCATTACCCGGAGCTGGCACTGTGTACGGACAACGGGGCGATGATCGCGCTCGCTGCGGCCATGCGCTTGCAAAGCGGCATTGAGTCGGCTCGCCGCGACTACGCTTTTGATGTGAAACCGCGCTGGCCCTTGCAGACCAGCGCGCATAGTGGCGTGTGATGGAAAACGGGATAAGCCTATGTTGTTGAAAATGGTGGTGTCGATGGGGCTTGCGCTGGCATCGGCGCTGGCCTGCGCCCAGGGCGGACCAGCGATCAAGCTGGCGCTGATTGAGGGTTTGAGCGGCGCCAACGCCAACGGCGGCGAGGCGGTCTACCGCAACATTCTGTGGGCCGTTGAGCGGGTGAATGCGCGTGGGGGCGTCAGGCTCGGCGGCGGTTCGGTCGCGCCGCTGGCACTGGAGCGCTATGACAGCAAGGGCCAGACGGAAGAAGCGCTGTCGTCGCTGCGGGCTGCGATTGACAGCGGCGCACGGGTTGTTCTGCAGGGCAACTCCTCGGCCACGGCCAGCGCCTTGGTGGACGCGATCAACAAACACAATGAGCGCGAGCCGGGCAAGCGGGTCGTATTCCTGAATTACTCGGCGGTTGATCCGGCGCTGACCAATGAGAAGTGCAGCTTCTGGCACTTCCGCTTTGATGCGCATTCTGATATGCGTATGGCGGCTTTGATGGAGGTCTTGCGTGAGGACCGCAACGTCAAAAGCGTGTACCTGATTGGGCAGGACTACAGCTTTGGCCAAGCGGTGCTGCGCGAGGCCCGGCGGCAACTCACAGCCCAGCGGCCCGATATCAGCGTGGTGGGCGACGAGTTGCACCCCATGCTGCGCGTCAAGGACTTTCTGCCCTACGCCCAGAAGATCAAGTCCAGCGGCGCGCAGGCGGTCATCACGGGCAATTTCAGCGCAGATTTGACATTGCTGGTCAAGGCCGCCAAGGATGCCGGGTTCGAAGGCAAGTTCTATACCTTTTATGGCAACGCGCTGGGCGCACCCGCAGCTCTAGGCGAGGCGGGTTTAGGCAAGGTATTGGCGGTCGCCGACTGGCTGCCCAATGTGCCCGGCGCTGCGTCCGAGGCGTTTTACAAGTCTTTCCGCGTCCGTTTCCCCAGGCCGGAGGACGATTACGTGCACATGCGCATGCAACTGATGGTGGAGGCCTTGGCGCAGGCCATCGAATCGGCTGCCAAAGCCAGTCCGGCAGGGGCGGGCACGCCCGATGCGCTGGCGTTTGCGCTTGAAATGGAGCGCGCCCGTGTCAGTTTGGGCGGCCAGAATGGGGCTATGCGGGCGACTGACCACCAGTTCCAACAAGCCTTGGTGGTCGGGCAGATGGAGCGCCAGGGCGCGCCCGGCGTGCGGTTTGACGTGGAGGGCTCGGGCTATGGCTTCAAGGTCATCAAAACCTTGTCTGCCGCACAAGCTGAGCAGGGGACCTCTTGCAAAATGGTTCGCCCCCTATAATGGCGGGCTTCGCCGTTCTTGGCGGAGATCACGCCAGCAGCAGTTCCAGCCGCTGGCGCAAGTTACAAAATCTACACAGGAAATGAAACCATGATTGCTTCCAGCATCAAAGCAGAGGTCGTGAAAGCCCACGCTCGCAGCGCCGGCGACACCGGCAGCCCTGAAGTTCAAGTGGCGCTGCTTACAGCCCGCATCAATGAGCTGACCCCCCATTTCAAGACCCACGCCAAAGACCATCACGGTCGCCGCGGCCTGCTGCGCATGGTCAGCCGCCGCCGCAAGCTGCTGGACTACCTGAAAGAGAAAGACGGCGAGCGTTACACCGCGCTGATTGCCAATCTGGGCCTGCGTAAATAAGCGGCTCAGCAGTTGGAGAGTTGATACATCAAGCGCCTGGGTTAGGTCACTAGCTCAGGCGTTTTTTACTTCGGAACCTGCAAAAACGGAGCGAAGCTGTGTCATTCCAAGGTGATGTGTCTGGCCTAAAGGTCGGGTTTCCTTGGAATGGCATCGTGTTCTGTGGTGTGGATTCCGGGCTTGGGTGGGGTGGCCTGCACCTCCCGCAATAACGGAGATATTTTTATGACGATGTTCCAAAAAGTTAGTAAAACCTTCCAGTGGGGCCAGCATACGGTCACTATGGAAACCGGCGAAATCGCCCGCCAATCCACCGGCGCGGTCCTGCTCGATATGGATGGCACCGTGGTTCTGGCCACCGTAGTAGCCCGTACCGAAGGCAAAGCGGGGCAAGACTTCTTCCCGCTGACGGTGGATTATTTGGAGAAGAGCTACGCAGCGGGCAAGATTCCCGGCAGCTTTTTCAAGCGCGAAGGCCGTCCCAGCGAATTTGAGACCCTGACCAGCCGCCTGATCGACCGCCCGATCCGCCCGCTGTTCCCCGAAGGCTTTTTTAACGAGGTGCACGTCGTGGTGCACACCTTGTCCCTCAACCCGGAAGTGGACGCAGACATTGCTGCCATGATTGCGGTCAGCGCCGCGCTCAGCGTGAGCGGCGTGCCTTTTGCGGGCCCTATCGGTGCAGCCCGCGTGGGTTATGTCAACGGCGCGTATGTGCTGAACCCCGGCCAGACCGCACGCAAAGATTCGGTGATGGATCTCGTGGTCGCTGGCACTGAGGCCGCTGTGTTGATGGTCGAGTCCGAAGCCATGCAACTTTCCGAAGAAATCATGCTGGGTGCCATCGTGTTCGGCCACACCCAGGGTGCGATCGCCATCAACGCCATCCACGACTTGGTGCGTGACGCAGGCAAGCCGGTTTGGGATTGGAAGCCCGCCGCCAAGAACGAAGAACTGATCGCCAAAGTCAGCGGCTTGGCATTGGAGTCGCTCACTGCGGCTTACCAAATCCGCGATAAGCAATTACGCACCAAGGCCTGCCGCGCCGCTTACGCTGCGGTAATGGACGGCTTGAAGGCCGATGGCGTGGCGTTTGACGGCGTTGCCGTTGAAGGCATGTTGTTTGACATCGAAGCCAAGCTGGTGCGCAGCCAGATTTTGGCTGGTGAGCCCCGTATCGACGGGCGCGACACCCGTACCGTGCGCCCTATTGAAATCCGCAACAGCGTGCTGCCCCGCACCCATGGATCAGCCCTGTTCACCCGCGGCGAAACCCAGGCCTTGGTTGTCACTACGCTGGGTACCGAGCGTGATGCGCAGCGCATTGACGCCCTGAGCGGTGACTACGAAGACCGCTTCATGCTGCACTACAACATGCCTCCTTTTGCAACCGGTGAAACCGGTCGCGTCGGCACGCCAAAGCGCCGTGAAATCGGCCACGGCCGTTTGGCCAAGCGCGCGCTGGTTGCCTGCCTGCCCAGCAAAGAAGACTTCCCCTACACCATGCGTGTGGTGTCCGAAGTGACCGAGTCCAATGGCTCCTCGTCCATGGCCTCGGTCTGCGGCGGTTGCTTGTCACTGATGGATGCGGGTGTGCCGATGAAGGCGCATGTGGCCGGCATCGCCATGGGCCTGATCAAGGAAGACAACCGCTTTGCGGTGTTGACCGACATCCTGGGTGATGAAGACCACCTCGGCGATATGGACTTCAAAGTAGCCGGTACGACCGACGGTATCACCGCGCTGCAAATGGACATCAAAATCCAGGGCATCACCAAAGAAATCATGCAGGTTGCACTGGCTCAGGCTAAAGAGGCACGCATGCACATTCTGGGCAAGATGCAGGAAGCCATGGCCGAGGCCAAGACCGAAGTTTCCAACTTCGCACCGCGCCTGTTCACCATGAAGATCAATCCCGACAAGATCCGTGATGTGATCGGCAAAGGCGGCTCGGTTATCCGCGCGCTGACCGAAGAGACCGGTACCCAAATCAATATCGAAGAAGACGGCACCATCACCATCGCCTCCAGCGACCCGGCCAAAGCCGAGGAAGCCAAGCGCCGCATCCAGGAGATCACCGCCGAAGTCGAAATCGGCAAGATCTACGAAGGCCCGATCACCAAGATCCTGGACTTCGGTGCGCTGGTCAATTTGCTGCCCGGCAAAGACGGTTTGCTGCACATCAGCCAGATCGCCCACGAACGTGTCGAGAAAGTCAGCGACTACCTTACCGAAGGCCAGGTCGTCAAAGTCAAGGTCATGGAAACCGACGAAAAGGGTCGCATCAAGCTGTCCATGAAAGTGCTGCTGGACCGTCCTGCAAACGACCACGAGCACGCTTGATCGTTCGGTGCTGAGCTCCTCCGCGGCCTGATGTCCTCCACCATGCACGCCATCGAGATCGCCAGTTTTGGCGGTCCGGACGTGCTGCGCCTGGCGAGCCGCGCTATGCCTGTGGCGGCCGAAGGCGAGGTGCTGGTGCGGGTGCATGCCAGCGGTGTCAACCGGCCCGATTTGTTGCAGCGTGCCGGTGGTTATCCCCCACCGCCGGGC
Organism: Comamonadaceae bacterium; assembly: GCA_947446885.1. Taxonomy (GTDB): domain Bacteria; phylum Pseudomonadota; class Gammaproteobacteria; order Burkholderiales; family Burkholderiaceae_C; genus Allorhodoferax. Next base: position 9,416 of record CANFHZ010000058.1, on the reverse strand, counting down.
GTCACCGACATTCCCGGTTTGGAAATTGCCGGTGAAATAGTCGCGGGCGATGCGCAGGCCATGGCGGCTGCAGGATTGCAGGTGGGCGGCATGGTTTGCGCGCTGGTCGCCGGTGGTGGCTACGCGCAGTACTGTGTGGCGCCTGTGCCGCAGTGTTTGCCGGTCCCCCATGGACTGTCGGCGGTGCAGGCGGCTTCGCTGCCGGAGACCTTCTTCACCGTCTGGAGCAATGTGTTTGACCGGGGTCAGCTCAAAGCTGGAGAGACCCTGTTGGTGCAAGGTGGAACCAGTGGTATCGGTGTGACGGCGATTCAACTCGCAAAGTCCTTTGGCGCGACCGTGATAGCGACCGCCGGCAGCGATGACAAGTGTGCAGCCTGTCTTGGATTGGGAGCGGATCACGCCATCAATTACCGCACGCAGGATTTTGTCGAAGAGGTCGCACGCATTACCGGCAAGCGTGGTGTAGACGTGATTCTGGACATGGTCGCTGGTGACTATTTGGCGCGTGAGGTGCGTTGCCTGGCCGAAGATGGACGCATCGTCATCATCGCGGTGCAGGGCGGCGTCAACAGCGAGGTAAATGCCGGTCTCGTACTGCGCAAACGCCTGACCATTACCGGTTCGACGCTGCGTATTCGCCCGGTGGCTTTCAAGGGTGCGATTGCAACTGATTTGCATGCCAATGTGTGGCCCTTGCTGGAGAGTGGCATGGTGCGTCCGGTGATCCACACCGTGCTGCCGGCCGCGCAGGCGGTGGCGGCGCACGCGCTGATGGAGGCGGGTCAGCATATAGGCAAAGTCGTTTTGCAGTGGGAGGGCGCGTGAAAAAACGCATTTTTGGTAACTGGAAGATGAACGGTAGCCTCGCCTCCAACGCCGCACTCTTGGATGCACTCGCGCAAGGCGTGCAGGCCGGTGCCTGCGACGTCGCCGTCTGCGCGCCAGCGCCCTATTTAGCGCAGTTGCAGGCTGTGCTGGCCGGAAGTGCTATCGGTATTGGTGCCCAGGATCTGTCTGCCCATACCGAAGGCGCCTACACCGGGGAGGTATCCGGCGCGATGCTGCGTGAATTTGGCGTGCGCTATGTGCTGGTCGGGCATTCCGAACGGCGTCAATACCACGCCGAGAGCGATGAACTGGTGGCGCGCAAGGCGCAGGCCGCTTTGGCTTGCGGCATCACGCCCGTAGTGTGTGTGGGTGAAACCTTGGCCCAGCGCGAGGCCGGTGAAACAGAAGCGGTGGTGCGACGTCAGTTGGCCGCCGTTGTGCAGGTCAACGGGCATTGCCTGAGTGAAATTGTTCTGGCCTATGAGCCGGTGTGGGCCATCGGGACCGGCAAAACCGCCACGCCAGCCCAGGCCCAGGCGGTGCATGCCGTGCTGCGTGCGCAGCTACTTGCCGCCACAACGGCTGCCGGGCGTATTCCGGTGTTGTACGGCGGCAGCATGAATGCTTCGAACGCGTCGGAGTTGTTGTCCCAGATGGACATTGACGGCGGTTTGGTCGGCGGTGCGTCGCTCAAAGCAGCGGATTTTTTACGGATAGTGGCTTGCGCGCAGTAGCGCGGGGCGGTTCAGGTTTACCAGGGGTTTGATGTGAATTTCATGATTACGGCGCTTCTCACGGTTCAAATGTTGTCGGCCATCGCCATGATCGGCTTAATTCTGATGCAGCATGGCAAAGGCGCGGACATGGGTGCTGCTTTTGGTAGCGGCGGTTCGGGTAGTTTGTTTGGCGCCTCAGGCAGCGCGAATTTCCTCTCGCGCACCACTGCCGTGCTGGCCACGGTTTTCTTTAGTGCGACCTTGGCGCTGGCCTATTTTGGTAATTTGCACACCAGTGGCGCACCCAGTGTGATGGAGCGCCAGGCGGGCACCCAGGCCGTCCCTGCCTCGGCCGCAAGTGCGCCCGCCGCACCTGCTACGCCGGCCTCCGGGGCTGCCGCAATTCCCTCCAAATAAGTCGTTCGTGGGCCGGTCTGGCCGGCTGAATGCACGGGTAATTAGGGGTAAACTCTGAGGCTGTCGGAGAGCAAAAAGTCGCAAGGCTCCTCATGCCATCCGCAGTAGCAAAAACCGCCGTCGTGGTGAAATTGGTAGACACGCTATCTTGAGGGGGTAGTGGCGAAAGCTGTGCGAGTTCGAGTCTCGCCGACGGCACCAAAGCTGAATACTATTTTTCGTTGACCTGAACCTGGACATGAACTTAGAACACTACCTCCCGGTACTCGTGTTTATTTTGGTAGGTATAGGTATCGGCATCGTTCCCCAGGTTCTGGGTTACTTTCTCGGTCCCAACCGTCCGGACCCCGCGAAAAACTCCCCCTACGAGTGTGGCTTTGAAGCGTTTGAAGACGCCCGCATGAAGTTCGACGTCCGCTATTACCTGGTCGCCATCCTCTTTATTCTTTTTGATCTGGAAATTGCATTCCTCTTCCCCTGGGCCGTGTCCTTGCGCGATATCGGTCCCGTCGGCTTCTGGACTGTGATGATTTTTCTTGCCATCCTGGTCGTAGGCTTTGTTTACGAATGGAAAAAAGGCGCTCTCGATTGGGAGTGATGCACGATGATTGAAGGCGTATTCAAAGAGGGTTTTGCCACCGCCAGCTACGACGCGGTGGTGAATTGGGCCAAGACGGGTTCCATCTGGCCCATGACCTTCGGGTTGGCGTGCTGCGCTGTTGAAATGATGCATGCTGCGGCGTCGCGCTATGACCTCAGCCGCTTTGGTTCGGAGGTGTTCCGTGCCAGTCCCCGGCAATCGGACGTGATGATTGTGGCGGGCACCCTTTGCAACAAAATGGCGCCGGCTTTGCGCAAGGTCTACGACCAGATGTCCGAGCCACGCTGGGTGATTAGCATGGGTTCCTGCGCCAACGGTGGCGGCTATTACCACTACAGTTACTCGGTAGTGCGTGGCTGCGACCGCATCGTACCCGTCGATATTTACGTGCCGGGCTGTCCGCCTACGGCGGAAGCCTTGGTCTACGGCATATTGCAGTTGCAGCAGAAAATCCGCCGCACCCAAACCATTGCCCGCGCCTGAGCTGGCACGTTTCTATGTCTGAACATTCTGTCCATCCCCAGGCGACGCGGCAAGCGGTAGAAGCGGCGCTCGGCAACCGTGTGAAACACATTGCGTTGGCGTTGGGAGAAGTCACTGTCGTCGTCGATGCTGCTGACTACCTGGCGGCGGCTGCGCTGCTGCGTGACGCTACCGGCTGCCGTTTTGAGCAGTTGCTGGATTTGTGCGCCGTCGACTATTCCACTTATGCTGACGGAGCGTACGAGGGCCCGCGTTTTTGCGTCGTTAGCCATTTGCTTTCGGTCAGCTTGAACCAACGTATTCGCCTCAAAGTGTTTGCGCCTGACGACGATATGCCCATGGTCGAATCCCTGACCACGATCTGGAACTCTGCCAACTGGTTTGAACGTGAAGCCTTCGATTTGTTCGGCGTGGTTTTTGAGGGCCACGAGGACTTGCGTCGCCTGCTGACCGACTACGGCTTTATCGGCCATCCGTTTCGCAAAGACTTCCCGGTGTCCGGTCATGTGGAGATGCGCTACGACGCCGAGCAGCGCCGGGTGGTCTACCAACCCGTGTCGATTGAGCCGCGTGAAATCACGCCGCGCATCATCCGTGAAGACAACTACGGGGGCTTGCATTAAGCGCGCGTCGACATGGCTGAAATCAAAAACTACACCCTGAATTTCGGGCCCCAGCATCCGGCGGCCCATGGGGTTTTGCGTCTGGTTCTGGAGCTCGACGGCGAGGTGGTGCAGCGTGCAGACCCGCATATCGGGTTGCTGCACCGTGCAACCGAAAAACTGGCCGAGAGCAAAACCTTTATCCAGTCCTTACCCTATATGGATCGTTTGGACTACGTGTCCATGATGTGCAATGAGCACGCTTACTGCCTGGCGCTTGAGAAGCTGCTGGGCCTGGATGTTCCACTGCGCGCCCAGTACATACGCGTGATGTTTGCCGAGATCACGCGCCTTCTCAACCACCTGATGTGGCTGGGTTCCCACGGTAACGACTGCGGCAGTTCGACCATACTGATTTACACCTTCCGCGAGCGTGAAGATCTGTTTGACATGTACGAAGCAGTCAGTGGTGCGCGCATGCACGCTGCGTATTTCCGTCCTGGTGGCGTCTACCGCGATTTGCCCGACAGCATGCCGCAGTTCAAGGCGAGCAAGGTTCGTAATGCGCAGGGTGTCGTCGATCTCAATGCGAACCGGCAGGGATCGATGCTGGACTTTATTGAAAACTTCACCCAGCGCTTCCCCAAGTGCCTGGAGGAATACCACACGCTGCTGACCGACAACCGCATCTGGAAGCAGCGCACCGTCAACATCGGCATCGTCAGCCCCGAGCGGGCGCTGAACATGGGTTTTACCGGGCCCATGCTGCGTGGATCTGGCATCGCCTGGGACTTGCGCAAAAAACAACCCTACGACGTATACGACCGGCTCGATTTCGATGTGCCTGTGGGTCACACCGGCGACGTCTATGACCGTTATTTGGTTCGCATGGAAGAGATGAAGCAGTCCAATCGCATCATCGCCCAGTGCGTGCAGTGGCTCAAAGCCAATCCGGGTCCGGTCATTACCGACAACCACAAGGTCGCGGCCCCCGCGCGCGAGGCCATGAAGAGCAATATGGAAGAGCTGATCCACCACTTCAAGCTCTTCACGGAAGGCTTCCATGTGCCTGCCGGTGAGGCGTATGCGTCGGTGGAGCATCCCAAGGGTGAATTCGGAATCTACCTGGTTAGCGACGGCGCGAACAAGCCCTACCGCCTGAAGATTCGACCGCCTGGTTTTGCCCACTTGGCCGGATTGAATGAAATGGCGCGTGGCCACATGATTGCCGACGCCGTCTCCATCATTGGCACCATGGACATTGTTTTTGGAGAGATTGACCGATGATCTCGGACGCTACCAAAGCACGCTTCGACCGCGAAGTTGCCAAATACCCGGCCGATCAGGCCCAATCTGCCGTGATGGCCTGTTTGGCCATCGTGCAACAGGAGCAGGGCTGGGTCAGTGCCGAGAGCGAGCGCGCCGTGGCGCAGCATCTGGGCATGGCGCCTATGGCGGTGCATGAGGTCACGACCTTCTACAACATGTACAACCAGAAGCCCCTGGGGAAATTCAAGCTCAATGTGTGCACCAATTTGCCGTGCCAGTTGCGCGGCGGTGCGCGGGCTTTGCAACACCTGGAGGTCAAGCTCGGTATCCATAGCGGCGAGACCACGCCTGACGGTCTGATTACCCTGCAGCAGAGCGAGTGCCAGGGTGCTTGTGCCGATGCGCCGGTTCTGTTGGTGAACGACCGCACCATGTGCAGCTTCATGAGTGACGAGCGCTTGGATGCCTTGGTGGACGGCCTGCGTGCCAACGGAGGTGCAGCATGAGCGTCGAACAACTGCTGGCCGGTTTTGCCGCAACGGGTACAGAGAGTGCATTCCATGGCCGCCACATCCAGCCGCAAATTCTGGCGGATCTTGACGGAAGCAATTGGGGCCTTGCGGCCTACGAGGCACGCGGTGGCTACCAGGCCCTGCGCAAAATCCTGGCCGCAGATGGTGGTGAGGGTTTGACGCAAGACCAGGTGATTGCCACGGTCAAGGAGTCGGGCTTGCGCGGCCGTGGCGGCGCAGGCTTCCCCACTGGTTTGAAGTGGAGCTTCATGCCGCGCCAGTTCCCTGGGCAGAAATATCTGGTTTGCAATTCCGACGAGGGCGAGCCCGGCACTTGCAAAGACCGCGACATCATGCAGTTCAATCCGCATGCGGTGATTGAGGGCATGGCGATTGCTGCCTACGCCATGGGCATCAGCGTGGGCTACAACTACATACACGGTGAAATTTTCCAGACCTACGAACGCTTTGAGGCTGCGCTGGAAGAGGCCCGGGCGGCGGGCTACCTGGGCAGCAAAATTTTGGGCAGCCCCTTCAATTTTCAGCTCCACGCCACCCACGGTTTTGGCGCGTACATCTGTGGTGAAGAGACTGCTTTGCTGGAGTCGCTGGAAGGCAAAAAAGGTCAACCCCGTTTCAAGCCACCGTTTCCCGCCAGCTTTGGCCTCTACGGCAAGCCCACGACCATCAACAACACCGAAACCTTTGCGGCGGTTCCCTGGATCATCCGCAACGGCGGTGCAGCCTACCTGGCCTGCGGCAAGCCCAACAACGGTGGCACCAAAATTTTCTCCGTCAGCGGCGATGTGCAGCGCCCCGGCAACTTCGAGGTGCCTATGGGAACCCCGTTTCCGGTCTTGCTGGAACTTGCTGGTGGCATGCGCCCTGGGCGCACTCTGAAGGCGGTGATTCCGGGTGGCTCGTCGGCGCCGGTCTTGCCCGCTCCCATGATGATGGACATCACCATGGACTACGACGCCATTGCCAAGGCCGGCTCCATGCTGGGCTCGGGCGCGGTCATCGTCATGGACGACACCCGCTGCATGGTCAAGTCCTTGCAACGCCTGTCGTATTTCTATTCGCATGAATCCTGCGGACAGTGCACGCCCTGCCGCGAAGGTACGGGCTGGCTGTGGCGCATGGTCGACCGCATTGAGAACGGCCATGGCCGCGAAAGCGATTTGGAGCTGCTCGACAGCGTGGCGGGCAACATCATGGGCCGCACGATTTGCGCGCTGGGCGATGCCGCCGCCATGCCGGTGCGCGGCATGCTCAAGCACTTCCGCCATGAATTTGAACACCACATCGCGCACAAGACCTGCGTGGTCGGTGCCTACGTCTGAGGCGCAACACCATGGTTGAAATCGAACTCGACGGGAAAAAAGTAGAAGTGCTTGAAGGCAGTATGGTGATGCATGCTGCCGAAAAGGCGGGCACTTATATCCCCCATTTTTGCTACCACAAGAAGCTGAGCATCGCGGCCAACTGCCGCATGTGCCTGGTGGATATCGAAAAAGCGCCCAAAGCCATGCCGGCCTGCGCCACGCCGGTCACCCAGGGCATGGTGGTGCGCACCAAGTCTGACAAGGCCGTCAAGGCGCAGCAATCGGTGATGGAGTTTTTGCTGATTAACCACCCGCTGGACTGCCCCATTTGCGACCAGGGCGGTGAATGCCAGTTGCAGGATTTGGCGGTCGGCTATGGCGAATCGTCCTCCCGCTACCAGGAAGAAAAGCGCGTCGTAGCGGTGAAAGACGTGGGGCCACTGATCAGCATGCGCGAGATGAGCCGCTGCATCCATTGCACCCGCTGCGTTCGTTTCGGCCAGGAAGTCGCCGGGGTGATGGAGTTGGGTATGTCCAACCGGGGCGAGCACTCCGAGATTGAAACCTTTGTCGGTGAAACCGTGGATTCGGAGTTGTCGGGCAACATGATTGACATCTGCCCGGTGGGTGCGCTAACCAGCAAGCCTTTCCGTTACAGCGCCAGAACCTGGGAACTGTCGCGCCGCAAATCCATCAGTCCGCACGATTCAACCGGCGCGAATCTGGTGGTGCAGGTCAAAAACAACCAGGTCATGCGCGTGGTTCCGTTGGAGAACGAGGCCGTCAATGAATGCTGGATTGCCGACCGCGACCGCTTTTCATACGAAGCCCTGAACTCTGCGGACCGTTTGACGGCGCCTATGGTTAAGCAAGGTGGGGAGTGGATCACGGTCGACTGGCAGACCGCCCTCGAATATGTGGCTACCGGCGTGAAGGACATTGTTGCCAGCGACGGTGCCCGCGCGGTTGGCGCCTTGCTCAGCCCGCACAGCACGCTGGAGGAGTTGCATGTGGCCACCCAGCTGATGCGGGCCCTGGGCAGCGACAACATCGACCACCGGCTGCGCCACGCGGAGTTTGCGACTGCGCCAGGCGTGCGCCACCTGGGCATGCCCATCGCAGATTTGAGCGGTTTGGACCGTGCCCTGGTTATTGGTTCCAACCTGCGCAAGGACCATCCCCTGTTTGCCCAGCGTATCCGCCAGGTGACGCGCAAGGGTTGCCATGTCAGCGCGCTGGTGGATGAGGTGCCCCAGTGGGCCATGCCCGTCACACATGCCTTCGTGAGCCCAGCGGCGGATTGGGTCGCACACCTGTCCAACGTCGCATTTGCGCTGGCGCAAGAAACCGGCGTAGCCAGTCCTTTTGGCGGTGCTGCGGACATGCAGGCCAAAGCCATTGCCCTGTCCCTGCGCGGCGGGCAGCGCAAAGCCGTGCTGCTCGGCAACGCCGCTGCGCACCATCCCCGTGCTGCGGCACTGCTTGCGGTGGCCAACTGGATTGCCCAGCAAACCGGCGCCAGCGTGGGGTACCTGACCGAAGCTGCGAATACCGTGGGTGCGCAGTGGGTCGGCGCCTGGCCGCAGACCGATGGGCTGCACGCCGGGGCCATGCTGGCGGGCGGACTCAAAGCCGTGTTCCTGCTGCAGGTCGAACCGGGCCTGGACACGGCGGGCGGGGCGAATGCCGTCGCACAGATTGCCAAAGCGAAGATGGTTGTATCCCTCAGCCCCTTCAAGACCAATATGGACTGCGCCGACGTACTGCTGCCGGTTGCACCGTTCACCGAAACCTCGGGAAGTTTTGTCAACGCGGAAGGTCGCCTCCAAAGCTTTCACGCTGTGGTGCGGCCGCTGGGCGACACCCGTCCGGCGTGGAAGGTGTGGCGCGTTTTGGGCAATATGCTGGGGCTGGCCGGTTTTGACTTTGACTCCACCCAGGATGTGCTGAAAAATATTTTTGGCGCTGATGCACCTCCGGCCGTGGTGGATCCGTCCCGTCTGAGCAACTCCGCCCCCGCCCATGCCGACTTCAGTGCGAGCAGCGTGATCCCCTGTGTGGCCCCGATCTATGGCTTGGACGGCGTGGTGCGCCGCGCCACTTCCTTGCAGATGACGGCCGATGCGCGCGCGGCACGTGGAGCCAGCCATGGGTGACACGCTGTATGCCGGTGGCCTCGGTCTGTCAGGCGCGTACCTGTGGACTGCGCTGGCCTGGCCTGTGATTTGGACGGTACTGAAGATCCTGCTGGTCTTGCTGCCGCTGCTGGGCGCAGTCGCCTACCTGACTTTGTGGGAGCGCAAATTTTTGGGTTGGATGCAGGTTCGCGTGGGTCCCAACCGCGTCGGGCCATGGGGCTTGTTGCAACCCATTGCCGATGCATTGAAGCTGCTGACCAAAGAAATTTTGGTTCCGGCGCAGGCCAGCAAAGGCTTGTTCTTTATCGGCCCGGTCATGACCATCATGCCCGCTATGGCGGCGTGGGCGGTGGTGCCCTTTGGGCCGGACGTGGCACTGGCCAATGTGAATGCGGGTCTGCTGTTTGTGATGGCGATCACCTCAATGGAGGTCTACGGCGTCGTGATTGCTGGTTGGGCATCGAACTCCAAATATGCGTTTTTGGGCGCGCTGCGCGCATCGGCGCAGATGGTCAGCTATGA
>CANFHZ010000057.1 GCA_947446885.1 Comamonadaceae bacterium | reverse complement strand
GCACTTCATAGAGCTGTGCTGCCAGCGCCAGATTCCGCTGGTGTTCCTGCAGAACATCACCGGCTTCATGGTGGGCCGCAAGGTGGAGAACGAAGGCATTGCCCGCCACGGGGCCAAGATGGTGACGGCCGTGGCCTGCGCGCAGGTGCCCAAGTTCACCGTGATCATCGGCGGCAGTTTTGGTGCGGGCAATTACGGCATGTGCGGGCGCGCCTTCAACCCGCGCTTTTTGTGGATGTGGCCGAACGCACGCATCAGCGTCATGGGCGGCGAGCAGGCCGCCAGCGTCTTGGCCACCGTCAAGCGCGACGGCCTGGAAGCCAAGGGCGGCAGCTGGAGCGCCGACGAAGAAGCCGCATTCAAAGCCCCCATCCAAGCCCAGTACGAAGCCCAAGGCCACCCCTACTACGCCACCGCCCGCCTGTGGGACGACGGCATCATTGACCCGGCCGACACGCGCCGCGTGCTGGCGCTGGGTTTGAGCGCGGCGTGCAACGCGCCGCCGGTGCCGACCACCTTCGGGGTGTTCAGGATGTAGTTGTAACTGGGAGGGAAAAAAGTGATGAAGCCGTATCTCGCTGCTGCGCTGGCGGTTTGGTGCTGGGGCATTGGCCCCGCATGGGCGCAAGATGCAAGCACTGCGGCTGCGCCGCCCACGGAGCTGATGGCCAAGGACTTGCGGGAAGAAGTCGTCCGCATCCAGGTGACGGTTAAAGACCTGTATGGCCGTGAGGCCACCAAGCCCGTGCCCATCACCATCTACCGTCCGGAAGGGGAGGGGCCTTTCCCATTGGTGGTCATGAACCATGGCCGCTCTCCGGCCGACAAACGTGCGCTGCAGACGCGGTCGCGGCCCGAGCCGATGGCGCGTTTCCTGGTTGCCAAGGGTTTTGTCGTCATGGCGCCCACGCGCATCGGCTACTGGGAAACCTATGGGGACTTTGACCCGGAAAACAGCGCCTGCAAAACCATAGAGCCCATGTCCATCGCCGCCTCGCAGCAGGTGCTGGCCACGGTGGAGTTCGCCAAAACCTTGCCTTATGTGGATGCCAGCCGTTGGTTGGTCGCCGGCCAATCGGTGGGGGGACTCACCACAGTGGCGACAGTGGGACGGGCCCCTGCCGGCTTGTTGGGGGGCATCAATTTTTCGGGTGGAACGGGCGGCAACCCGGATCTGAGCCCGGGAAGCCCCTGCAATCCTTACATCACCACACGCTATTGGGGCGACATTGCAAAAAACGCCAAGGTGCCCATGCTTTGGATGTACTGGGAGAACGATAAATACTGGGGCCCCACCAACCCCAAGACCTGGCACCGTGCCTGGGTTGACGGTGGCGGACAGGCGCAATTTGTCGGCTTCGGCCCGTCTGGTAAGGATGGACATTACGGAGTGACCGAGGACATGGATCATTGGCTGCCTGTGGTGGACCGCTTTTTGCAGGACTTGGGTTTTGACCAGGCTGCGGTTGCCACCCCACCGTCGCCAAGCGGCTTTGCCGATATCGCAGACCAGAGTCGGGTACCCGCAGGTGTAGCAGGCAAGGCCGCATACGCCAAGTTTCTGGACATGGCTGTACCCCGGGCTTTCGCGGTCAGCACACGGGGTGGCTATGGTGTTGCCCGGGGCGACTACGCAGTCGGGCGCGCATTGGGCAACTGCCAGCGATTTGGTAACCCGTGCAAGCTCTATGCAGTCGACGCCGATGTGGTCTGGACGCCTTGAAGGGTTTGACCTAGGAGGGTGCTATGTGTATAGTTTTTAAAATTCGTACACATTGAGGGTGATTCATGCGAACCAATATCGAAATTGACGACAAGCTCATGGAAGCCGCCATGGCGGCCGGCGGCTTCAAGACCAAGCGCGAGGCGGTGGAAGCGGGTTTGCGCCTGGTCGCGCGGCGCAAGGTATACGACGGTTTGCGCGCATTGCGTGGCAAGTTGCACTGGGAAGACTCCGACGAAAGCTGGGCCACGCTGCGCACACAGCCGACCCTGGTCGTGAATGAAGCATCACCCGCGCCGTATGCCGTCAAGACTACCAAGGTGGTCCCCGCTAGACGAGGTCGTACCAAGTGATTCTGGTGGACTCCAGCGTCTGGATTGACTTCTTCAACGGCGCATCGAACTCGGCAGTGGATCGCTTGGATGCGCTGCTGAGCGATACCAGTTCGACGCTGGCTACGGCAGACTTGGTCGTGTATGAGGTGTTACGGGGTTTTCGTTCCAGTCGCCTTCTGGTGGACGCGCAGGAGCTACTGTCGGAGTTGACCCAAGTGGAGCTCGGTGGTTTGTCACATGCAATCCAAGCCGCAGACCACTACCGCGCTCTGCGCTCCCTTGGCTATTCCCTCCGCAGTCCGATTGATGTGCTCTTGGCCAGTTACTGCATCACGCACGGACATTTGCTGCTGCACCGGGACGCTGATTTTGATGTTTTGCAGACCCTGCGTGGCTTGCAGGTAATGCCGCATTAACGAGGGTTATCCATGTTCACCACCATCCTGATCGCCAACCGCGGCGAAATCGCCTGCCGGGTCGCGGCCACGGCGCGGCGAATGGGTATTCGCACGGTGGCGGTGTACTCTGATGCCGACGCGCAAGCGCTGCATGTGCGGCACTGTGACGCGGCGGTACATATCGGCGGTTCTGCCGCAGCAGACAGCTATTTGCGCGGCGACGCCATCATTGCCGCAGCACAGGTCAGCGGCGCACAGGCCGTGCATCCGGGCTATGGCTTTTTGAGCGAGAACGCCGACTTTGCGCAGGCCTGCCTGGACGCGGGCCTGGTGTTCATCGGGCCGCCACCGGAGGCGATTCGGGCGATGGGCTTGAAGGCGCAGTCCAAGGAGTTGATGGGGCGCGCCGGTGTGCCGCTGGTGCCCGGCTACCACGGTGCCGACCAGGACGCGGCGCTTTTGCAGCGCGAGGCGGATCGCATCGGCTACCCCGTGCTGATCAAGGCCAGTGCAGGCGGCGGCGGCAAGGGCATGCGCATCGTCGAAGCGCCACGCGACTTTGCCGCCGCGCTGGCCAGTTGCCAGCGCGAGGCGCTCAGCAGCTTTGGCAACGGCGCGGTGCTGATTGAAAAATACGTGCAGCGCCCGCGCCATATTGAGGTGCAGGTGTTTGGCGACAGCCATGGAAACTGTGTGCACGTGTTTGAGCGCGATTGCTCGGTGCAGCGCCGCCACCAGAAGGTGCTGGAAGAAGCGCCCGCGCCGGGTATGACCGAAGCCCTGCGCGCGCAAATGGGCGCAGCGGCGGTTGCGGCCGCGCGTGCTGTGGGCTACGTGGGCGCGGGAACGGTGGAGTTCATCGTTGCGCAAACCGGCTACGACCAGCCGGATTCCATGCAGTTCTTTTTCATGGAAATGAACACGCGCCTGCAGGTCGAGCATCCGGTGACCGAGGCGATTACCGGGCTGGATTTGGTCGAGTGGCAGTTGCGCGTTGCCAGCGGCGAACCGCTACCGTTGCGCCAAGAGCAGTTGCAGATCAGCGGCCATGCGATTGAGGCGCGCATTTGCGCGGAAGACCCGGAGAAGAACTTTCTTCCCGCAGTTGGCCCGCTGGCCGTGTTCCGCACCCCGGATTGCAGCCGTTTCACGGTGGGCGCGGTACGCATGGACAGTGGCGTCGGCGCGGGCGACCGCATCAGCCCGTATTACGACCCCATGCTTGCCAAGTTGGTTGTTCACGGCCGCACCCGCGATGAGGCCTTGGCGCGCATGGATGCGGCGCTGGCCCAGGTCCATATTGCGGGTCTTGCCACCAACGTGCAGTTTTTGCGCCGTGTGGTCGCCTCGCCGGCATTTGCCGGGGCCGCGCTCGATACGGCGCTGATTACCCGGGAGACCGCGCAGATCTTTGGGCAGGACGTTTTGGGCGTGCAACGGGCAGTAGCCAGTGCGACGGCGCAGTTGCTGCGCCAAGAGCGCGCGCTGGAAACCGCCGATCCGTTCAGCCGCCGCGATGGCTGGCAATCGCATGGTGAGACCCTGCGCCGTCTGGATTGGGTCTATGCCGCCGCCCCGCTGACGACCATGCTGCGCTACGCCCACGACGGCAGCGTGATGCTGCAGATGGACGACGAAAGCCATGCCTTGCAGGTGGAGCAGGGCGACGTACCGTTTGCTGTGCGCATCCGCTGGGGCACGCAGGAATGGCGTGCCGATGTGGATTGGCTGGACGGTGTGGCGCATGTATTCACGCCCGAAGGCGCGGGCAGCATCCGCCGCGCCGACCCGCTGGCGCAGCACCGGGCCGAGGTCCTGCACGGCGGTTTGCACGCACCCATGCCGGGCAAGGTCTTGCAGATGGTGGTGCAGGTGGGCGAGCGCGTGGTGGCCGGGCAAACCCTGGCGCTGATGGAAGCGATGAAGATGGAACACAGCATCCGCGCCCCGTTTGCGGGTGTGGTGCTTGCGCTGCTGTACGCCAGCGGCGAACAGGTCGCCGAAGGCGCGGCGCTGATTCGTCTGGAGCCTTCGGATTCCGCGCCGGGTACAGCGTAGACAATCCTCTGCTTTCCCCGCCCTTCCCACCTACACCCGCCACCATGGACATTACTTTTTGCTGCGCTGATACCAATGCGGATGAATGGCTGCCCGGCCTGCGCGCCGCACTGCCCGAGGCGAAGATCACGCTGTGGCAACCCGGCGCGCCGCCCGCGCGCTACGCCATCGTCTGGCAGCCGCCCAAGCAGTTTTTTGCCGAGCAGCCGCAGTTGCGCGCGCTCTTCAACATGGGTGCCGGGGTCGACGCCTTGATGGGGCCGCACCTGCCGCCCGACACGCTGGTGGTGCGGCTCAACGATGCGGGCATGGCCGACCAGATGGCCGAATACGTGTGCCATGCGCTCATCCGGCATTTCCGCGAATTCGCGGCTTACGACAAGGACATGGCGCAGCGCCAGTGGACCTACCGCGAGCCCTTGCCGCGCGAACAGTTCCCCGTGGGCGTGATGGGCCTGGGTGCGCTGGGCGAGCGCGTGGCGCGTGCGGTGGCCGTATTCGGCTTCCCCGTGCTGGGTTGGAGCCGTAGCGCCAAGCAGATTGCGGGTGTGGATTGCTTCAGCGCTTCGGAAGGGTTTGCGCCTTTTTTGCGGGGCACGCGCGTGCTGGTCAATATGCTCCCGCTGACCGCCGAGACCGAGAACATCCTGAACCGCGCCACGCTGTCGCAGTTGCAGCGCGGTGCCGTGCTGATCAACGTGGCGCGCGGCCGCCATCTGTTCGAGGAAGACCTTCAGCCGCTGCTCGACAGCGGGCAGCTTGACGCCGCCGTGCTAGACGTGTTCCGCCAGGAGCCCCTCCCTGCGGATCATCCGTTTTGGACCGATACCCGCATCACCATCACGCCCCACACCGCCGCGCGCACCCTGTTCCAGGAAACCGTGGCGCAGATCAGCGGCAAGCTGCGGGCGCTGGAGCGGGGTGAGGCGGTGAGCGGGGTAGTCGACATGCAGCGCGGATATTGAACAGCCACGGGTCAACCAAAGAAGTAGAAGCCCGGTTGACGGTTGTTCCGTTGTTCCGAATTGTCATCATCCCGCGTGTGACTTGGGTCGCGTGAAGGGCCGCAAAAACTCCAGCAACTTCGGATCTGCGGCATGGGCGACGTTGAACCGGAGATGCCGCTCAAAGCTGCCGGTGGGCGAAAACATCGATCCTTTGGTCAGCAAAATCCCGTTGTGGTCGGCCTCTTTCATGAGATTGTCTACATTGGTGGTAGACGGCAATTCACCCCAAATAAATAGCCCGTCGGACGCCTCAGACTCGATTACCACACCCGCTTGTAAAAGTGCAATACGCGCACTGTGGTGGGCCTTGGTCAGCGTGCGCCGCAGCCCGTTGATGTGCGCACCGTAGCTGCCGGACTTCAGGGTGTGAGAAACAATGGCTTCCAGCAAAGAGGAGCCGGTTAATGTGCTCAGGATTTTTTGCTCCAGGATGCCTTCGGTGTACGTTGGAGGGCCAATCAGAAAGCCCACGCGCACCGCTGGGCTCAGTAGTTTGGTGAAACTGCTCACATAAAAAACGCGCCGGAAGGCATCTAGGGCTGCTAATTTCAGCGCCGACTTTGGCGCGAGATCGCCAAAGACATCATCTTCAATAATTAAAAAATCGTATTTGTCTGCCAGAGACAGCAAGCCATAGCAGTTCGCGGGGCTGGAGGTGGTACCGGTCGGGTTGTGCAGGGTGCACTGTGTGAAAACAATGCGCGGACGGAATTGCTGCACGATGCATTCCAGTACGTCCAGATCGGGGCCGTCGTGCCGCCGTGGTACGGCCAGCAGTTCAACGCCAAGGTCACGGAGTTGCGTTTGCTGCACCATGTAGCTGGGGTCTTCAATGACAACGCAGTCGCCGGCCTGCAAAACCTTCTGACAAATCAGACTAACCGCCTGGGTGACTCCGTAGGTGGTCACGATCTGATCGGGATTCACATGGATATTTGCTTGCGACAGCTTGGTCGTGAGCTGATGGCGAAACTCCAACAAACCATGGGCCGGTGCCGGTACCGTGATGACTGGGTCGCGCAGCACCTTGCGCATCACTGCGGGGGGAATCGCATTGTTTATCCAGGCGCGCGGGAGAAATCCGGTGCTTGCAGAGACCGCGTGGCTGGACGGGTCGACGGCGTTGCGCACAAAGCTAACGGCGTTCATCGTCCCCATTTTGGGACGGTGCGCGACGCGGGGGCTTTCAAGACGTGGCGCCAGCTTGGAAACAAAGTAACCCAAGCCCGGATGCGAGGTAACCATGCCCCGCGCCATCAGCCGCTGGTAGGCCTCGTTGACGGTCCACGCACTGACACCCAGCTGCGACGCAAGTTGCCGCACCGAAGGCAGTCGATCACCCGCATGAAGCCGCGAACCAAAAAGCTTCAGCAGTTCGTCGCAAATCTGATCAGACAGCGCATCTGCATGGTTTTTATTGACGGTGATCAGTTGCATCTCCCCTGAACTGTTTTGTTTTTTCACCATAACAGTTCGGCTGCTAATTGCCGAACTGTTATGGCTACATGTGTGCGATGAATCTTACTATTTGGCAACTCCCGTTGGGGTTTGTGGCGAAAAGAAGCCATCGCTGTTCGGACAAAAACAGGAATCGAATCATATGTATCAGAGGGGAAAACGCACTGTGTGGGTCACAGGGGCCACGTCTGGCATCGGGCGGGCATGCGTCATGCAGCTCATCCAGCGTGGTGACCGTGTGATTGCATTGGGCCGCCGCCTAGAACGCTTGGAACAGTTACAAGCCTTGATGGGAGCGCATAACGTGCATGTTGCCGTTTGTGATGTCCGAAGCCTGGATCAGGTGCGCCGCAGCTTTGAGGACTTACCACCGGATTTTGCTGCGGTTGACACCTTGGTGAATAACGCCGGCTTGATGCTGGGGACTTCGAACTTTGAGTACACAGATTCAGAAGCAATGAGCACGATGGTCATGACCAATTGCATGGGAGTGCTTCATAACACCTCGGTGCTCCTGCCTTCGTTAAAGTCCAGTGGACGCGGCCACATTGTGAATGTCACGTCTATTGCGGCGTATTACCCATACCTCACGGGCCATGTGTACGCGGCAACCAAAGCCTTTGTTGAGCACTTTGGAGCCAATTTGCGAACCGAGCTTGCATCGCAAGGTGTGCGCGTAACCAATGTTGCGCCCGGACGTTCTGATACCGAATTTCAGATAGTCCGAGCTGGCAAATGTGCAGATGCCCCGACCGCCGGCTTGCCGCAATTGAAAGCGGGGGATGTGGCGGCGGCCATTTGCTGGGCAATTGATCAGCCAAAGCATGCCAATGCCAATTCCATCGAACTGGTACCGGCGTGCCAAACCTTGTCTTTTCGCTGAGTCGGATGATGTCAATTCAACTCTATTCACGAAGAGGCAAACTCACCGACAGAATAATTAGCAAGGCTGTCCTGGCACCTATCGTCTCCGGATCATTGCCACCCATGCCACTTATTGCGCACCTGGGTCTACAGGTCGAGATTCCAAAAATCATTGATCAATTCAGGCGTTACGGAGGGCCTGTACATACGGCAGGGCAGCCTAAATACCTACCCTTCTACCATTCGATTAAGTCGCATTTCAAAGAGGGTTTCAATTGGCGACAGATGGCATCTGGTGAAAAGCCGAAAGTGATATTCGACAAGCCTTACATCAACTTTGTCCGACCATCACTTTTGACTTTGCTTGTGTGCTGTGTTCGCGGTGATATATCAACCACACCGCAATTGATGGTACGTTACCCCCCGCTGCGGGGTTTGCCACAAAAATTGGTCTGTGATTTTGAGCGGTTGCTCAAGGATCTGTCGTTCTATTTGCCTGATGATGACTACATTGCAGAAATTGCCGGGCTTTTACTTAAAGGACTGGACGGAGAGGAAATTACCTTGGTATCGCCGGTATGTCCTGATTACGGATATGTTCGGGTGCGCGATAGGTACAAATACACATTTAATGATTTACACGACGGTATCGGTCTGGTAGCAGGGCGGGTGGTAGGCGTGCTGCCCAACCTGCAAGATTTACTGGCACGCCATCGTATTCGTTCCCGCATCGTGATTGCGGCCGGAGATTTTGAAGGCATGGATGACTTGACTGTCGCCCGTGTCGGTGAAACGCGGGAGTCATTTCGAACCAAGCTCGGCCGCAGCCAAGAAAAAATCTTGGCGGCGTTGGGACGCCCCGCCGAATCGGTGTTCATTGCTGAACTCGCAGGTGGCGAGCAAGCCTGGAGTTCCGTGGTCGATGCTGCGCACCAGTCTCTGCGGGGTGACGATTTGTCCGCCTTGATGCCTACGCGTGTTGACCTGTCCCACATACTGGAAACACGAATGCCTCTCTATGAGGCCTGGCATGTGGGCCGTAGCCGGGCCCAGCTTGCGGAAGTGCTGCTACGCCAATGTGCTGAGTACGCAGCGATGGGACGGTTATTTCATGCAAGTTACCGCAACGCACTGGTTGTTGGTGGTGACCACAACCGCATGATGCCGTTTTATTGGCTGCATCAGCGAATCCCGGTTCTGTATCTCAAGCGGGTGTATTGAAATGAGTTTCGGCGTGATGTACTCAGTGCACGGAGCCCGCTTCGACGTGCGTCGTGAATATGACAAATTGCCTTGCCAGGCTTTTTGGACCTTTATCACTGGAAAAGGTCGGGTTCTTTCACCTGAGGAAAAAGTGCGTGCGATGCTTCCGCTGTCTACGGGTTGGACTGTGATGCACATAGCGATTTCTTGGCTCGTGATTGCAGCAGCTTTGTGGCTTGGCAACAGGGCTCTGGATAGCACTGCACCCCTAGCCGTTGTGACCGGCGTTGGTTTGAGTTGGTTGATCGTTGTGAACCGCGCGCGCAGCCTGCAAGCCTCCTTCCATTACGTGACGCATGGTTCTGCTATGCCGCACCGCCGCTTAGCACAATGGACGGCGACCGCCGCATTTACAGCGCCATTTTTTTACCAGAGCTGGACGGCGTACTGTGACAGTCATGTGAAAACGCATCACCACTTGCGTGCGTTGTGTTCGATGGATGATCCAGATCAACAATTCATTGCTCAAAACGAATTTCGGCCCAGGATGGGCGTGAAGACCTTTTGGTGGAGACTTTGGAGCCGGCCTTTTTCTCCCGCATTTTTATGGGGGCAGCTAAAAAGTTCCTGGTTTGATAGCTTCATCGAACCTTCCTGGTGCGAAGTATTTTTTCGGATGGCTTTTGTCGTGGGCATAGTTTCTGTGGCATTGGCATATGGCTGGTTTGATCGGCTGCTGCTGTTGTTCTGGGTGCCCGCCTGGTTGTTGTTTCGCCACTCGATGTGGTTGCAATTAATTACCGAGCACCTTTGGTTTGCGCCGCGTGGGTCCGATGCGGGATCACCCGAAGCGTACGGGCGCTTAACGTGGGGACGGTTTCAAGGCCGCCCCTTGCCCAGCGGAGGCGTGTTGGCCTGGGCGCGTTGGTTTGCATTGTTATTTCTATACGACCTGCCGGTACGCCTGTACGTGTACCCCCAAGATCTTCCCAATCACGATTTTCACCACCGACTGCCGTTGGCGCCGTATCACAACATCGCTGACTTGCGCCGTACCTGTGAATGTGAATTCAGTCGCTTTGGTCCCTCTTACGAAGTGTGGGGATTTCTAGAGACCTTGTGCGTACTTCGTGATCATCTTTGCTACGGAGATTCGAATCCATTCCGTTGGCCGGCCAGCTCTCCACTCTAAATGTCACACACCATGGAAAAAATCATTGCTACTGCGCAGAATGACATCGAACACACTGCATTTGCTCGTCTCGATGGGCATCAACTTTTTTCTACAGAAGATCTTCAGTTCTTGCACCATGCTTGCATGACAGTTCCAAAAGAGTTGATTCGGGTTGGGGATGTCGGTGAGCAAAATAATCTAGATGTCGGACGCTTTATGGAAGACAAAAAGAACGAGACTCCGGTTTATCGAAACGACCCGCTGGGCAAAAATGTGGTGGCGCGGCTAAGCCGGGGCCGCTGTTATGAGCTGCTGGCTGCCCTGATGGGAGGTGATTTTTATATTCGACGTTGTCAGGCAAACGTTTTGCATGCGGGTAGTTTTATTGGTAAGCACATCGACACGTACAGCAATTTAGATTATCGATATTCCTGTGTACTGCAGTTTGGTGAACAGTATGAGGGCGGTGAGTTTTTTGTCGAATACCAGGGTAAGGAACAGGAAACTAAGACGGGGTATGCGGATTTTTTGGTGAACCGCTGTGAGATTCCACATGGCGTGCGAACCGTACGCGGAGGTAACCGTACCTCTCTGGTTTTCTTTTTGAGTAAGACACCACTTTCCCAGATCAATAGCAACCACAAGCAGATCTAAATCTTGATATCGGTTTACACGAAGGGAGAGCTATGAAGCAAGTGACTTATGTTTCCATGTCACCCCGTGCGGCGGCTGCTATTGATGTTGAGGCGTATCTGTTGGGCACGCTATCGGTTGCCGCTTTTGCCTTGACGCTGCCATGTGCCAAGGCGCTGGCGGGACATTTGAGTGCCATGCAGGTGGGTATTTTTCGCTCCGGTTTGGCGGCCCTCGCTGCGTTGCCGATTTTGTGGTTCATGCGGTCTGCGCCTCCGAATGCATCGCAGATCAAGCGCCTGTTGCTGATGTCTTTGGGTGTGGTTTACGGGTTCCCCATTCTCACCGCGGTCGGTATGCAGCATGTGCCGGTTGGCCATGGTGGCGCAGTTTTGGCTGCGCTGCCTTTATCGACGGCCGTTTTCGGCACGCTCATCACCAAGGACCGTCCTCCATTGTTGTTTTGGCTGGCGTCGATTTTGGGCTTCGTGGCGGTAGCGGCGTTTACGGCGGTGCGCAGTGACATGGGAGGCGGCATTTACCTGGGCGACCTCGCACTGCTGGGGGCCGTTGTGCTGGCGGGTTTTGGCTATGCGCAGGGGGGCGCCCTATCCAAGGAAATGAAAGGGTGGGAAGTGATGTGCTGGGCCCTGGTGCTGAATTTGCCGGTACTGCTGCTGCTTTCGGCCCAGCACTTCAACGCATCGGATTTCCAGAGTTTCGGCGCGGTGCAATGGGGGGCACTCGCGTTTCTGGCTTTTGTGAATTCATTGTTGGGATTTTTTTCCTGGAATCGGGCATTGGCCGTGGGGGGTATCCAGCGTATCAGCCAGCTTCAGCTGTTACAGCCATTTTTTACCTATGGCTACTCCATTGTCTTGATGGGTGAAGCATTCGACCCCCTGGCGCTGGCGCTCTGTGTGGCTGTCATCGCTCTTGTGGTGGTGTCCAAGCGCGCCCTGGCCAAGCGCTAAACATGCTACCCAATGCCGGGTACTGCCGGGGCACGCCAAAGTTTTCGGTGTCGCCCTGGTAGGGCCTGGTCATCGGCGTCTCTGGTCGACGCACCCAGTGCCGCTGGCGGGCTGGCTATCATGCGGAAGCAGGCGCGTATGCGGCTTGCCGATTTATGAATGGAGCCCCAGCCAGGAACCGCAATGCGCATTGGAAGTTTGCCCTCCCGCGTCCACCTCACCGACGTCGGCCCCCGTGACGGTCTGCAGAATGAAAAGCAGCCCGTGCCGGCGGCCGTCAAAATCGAATTGGTGCAGCGCCTCCAAGCAGCCGGTTTGAACGACATCGAGGTCACCAGTTTTGTCTCGCCCAAGTGGGTGCCGCAAATGGCGGACAACGCCGAGGTGATGCGTGGCATCGCGCGCAAAGGCGATGTGCGTTACGCCGTGCTCGTCCCCAATATGCAGGGCTTGGAAGCTGCGCTGGCCGCACGGGCCGACACGGTCGTGGTGTTTGGCGCAGCCAGTGAAGCTTTCAGCCAGAAAAACATCAATTGCTCGATTGCCGAAAGCATCGAACGTTTTCGCCCTGTGGTCGCTGCAGCCCTGGCGGCGGGCGTTGCGGTACGTGGGGCTATCTCGTGTGCGGTGGGGTGTCCGTATGAAGGTGCTGTCGCGCCTGAGCGTGTGGGCTTGGTAGCGGGTTTGATGCGCGACATCGGCGTGCAGCAGGTCGGCGTGGCCGACACCATTGGCATTGGCACTCCGCACACGGTACGTGCGGCGCTTGAGGCAGTGCTGCAGCACTTCAGCATCGACGCGGTCATCGGCCATTTCCATGACACCTACGGGCAGGCACTGGCCAACACGCTAGCCGCTTTGGAGATGGGCGTGTGGCACTTCGACACGTCGGTGGCCGGTCTGGGCGGTTGCCCCTACGCCAAAGGTGCGACCGGTAATGTGGCGACCGAAGACGTGGTCTATATGCTGCATGGCATGGGCATCAAGACCGGCATTGATCTGGATGCCCTGGTCGATGCGGGCGCATACATCAGTCGCTTTTTGAATCGGCCTACCTTGTCGCGGGCGGCCACCGCTTTACTGGCCAAGCGCCAAAGGACGAACTGATATGCGCCGCCCCATTGCCGCAGCCGACCGCTACAAACACCTGCTCGCGGCCCGCGTGGGCGACGCGATGCAGGCGCGTTATGCGCCGCCCTCGCCCTGTATTTCGGTATGCAAGATCGACCCTGAAACACGCTGGTGCATCGGATGCTTGCGTAGCCTCGACGAGATTGGTGCCTGGGCCAATAGCAGTGACGAGGACAAGCGCGCAGTCTGGGGCCGTATTGCCCTTCGCTTGAAGGAGCCCGCAGCATGAAGACTATCACTTTTTACTTCGACTTTATTTCGCCCTACGCCTATTTGGCGTTTGAGGAGTTGCCCCGGGCGCTGGCCGGTTTGTCGTACTCGGTGCGCTACAAGCCGGTGTTTTTCGGCGGCTTGTTGCAACACACCGGGCAGTTGGGGCCCGCTGAGTTACCGGGCAAACGCGAATGGGTGTACCGGCAGACGCAGTGGCTGGCGCATACCAAGGGCATCCCGTTTGCGATGCCAGCGGCACATCCTTTCAATCCCTTGCCGCTGCTGCGTTTGGCGGTGGCTACCGACTCAGCGGGGGAGCCCAACCGCTATGTGTGCGAGACCATATTCCGCCATGTTTGGGTGGGTGGTGCGGACGCAGCAGACCCGGTACGCATTGCCGATTTGGCTGCTGCATTGCATACTGCCCGCGCCCCGTATCTGGAGCCGCAAGCTGCCAAAGATCGGCTCACGCAGCACACGCAAGAGGCCATCGCAGCCGGTGTCTTCGGCGTGCCTTCGTATGCCGTCGATGACCGCGTTTTCTGGGGACTGGACGCCTTGCCCATGTTGCGCGCATTTCTGGAAAGCGACCCAACCATGGATGCCCAGCGGTGGCATGCGCTTGCCACACTGCCTTACGGCATTCCCCGGCGCAAGCCCTGAAGCGGCGTGATGCGAAACCGGCCGGGCGGGTAAGTAGCCACTTCGTCAGCTACGGGTCAGTTCGGCGCAAGCTGCCGTTAGCTTCACGTAAGTGGTGGGTCAGTGCCCGCTTGAACAATTGCGCAGGCCTTGATGTCGAGGTCCATAACAATGATTCAGGAGCAGTTCATGGATGCAGTTGCAGATCGCCCCATGTCGACGGAGGAAAAGAAGGTCATCTTCGCGTCCTCCCTGGGCACCGTGTTTGAGTGGTACGACTTTTATTTGTATGGTTCTTTGGCCGCCATCATCGCCAAACAGTTTTTTGGTGGTCTGGACGAAGGTTCTGCCTTCATTTTTGCGCTGCTGGCCTTTGCTGCAGGCTTCATCGTCCGGCCTTTTGGCGCACTGGTGTTCGGCCGACTCGGTGACATGATCGGACGCAAGTACACCTTTCTGGTGACGATTTTGATCATGGGTTTGTCGACCTTTATCGTGGGCGTGCTGCCCTCGTATGCCTCGATCGGCGTGGCCGCTCCGGTGATCCTGATTGCTCTGCGCATGCTGCAGGGTTTGGCCTTGGGCGGTGAATACGGCGGTGCTGCCACCTATGTGGCCGAGCACGCGCCCCACGGCAAGCGCGGTGCGTATACGGCCTGGATTCAGACCACAGCAACGCTGGGCTTGTTCCTGTCCTTGATCGTGATCCTGGGTGTGCGCACCTCGATTGGCGAAGAAGCCTTTGCCGAGTGGGGCTGGCGCATTCCCTTCCTGGTCTCGATCTTCCTGCTCGGCGTGTCGGTCTATATCCGCCTGAGCATGAATGAGTCGCCGGCTTTCGCCAAGATGAAGGCGGAAGGCAAGACATCCAAAGCGCCCCTGAGCGAATCCTTCGGTCAGTGGAAAAACCTGAAGGTCGTGATCCTGGCTTTGGTCGGTTTGACCGCCGGCCAGGCAGTGGTCTGGTACACCGGCCAGTTTTACGCCTTGTTCTTCCTGACCCAGGCGCTGAAGGTCGATCCGCCCACCGCGAACATCATGGTGGCCATTTCCTTGGTAATTGGCACGCCTTTCTTCATCGTGTTTGGTGCCTTGTCCGACCGCATCGGTCGCAAGCCCATCATCCTGCTGGGTTGCGCACTTGCAGTGTTCACCTACTTCCCCGTGTTCACGGCGCTGACCCAAGCGGCCAACCCGGATCTGGCGGCGGCGCAAGCCAGCGCAAAGGTCACGGTCACCGCTGACCCGGCTGAATGTTCATTCCAGTTCAACCCGACCGGCACCAAGAAGTTCACGTCCTCGTGCGACATCGCCAAGCAAAAACTGGCATCCGCATCGGTGAGCTATGACAACATTGCAGGTGCCTCTGGCGTGCCTGCGGTGATCAAAATCGGCGAGACCGAGTTGACGACAGTCATCACGCCCGAAGACATCGCCGCTGCCAAGGCCGCTGCCGAGAAGAAGCTGGCTGACCTGACAGCGGCGGACCCGCAAGATCCCAAAGCCATCGCGGCGGCCGCTACCAGCCTGAAGGCCTTGAGCGGCGAAAAAACCGCCAAGGACGCAACCCTGACCGGCAAACTCAACGCGGCACTGAAGACCGCAGGCTACCCCGCCAAAGCCGACATGGCCAAGTTCGACAAGCTGACGGTGGTCATCATCCTGACCTACCTGGTCTTGCTGGTCACCATGGTCTACGGCCCGATTGCGGCCATGCTGGTTGAGATGTTCCCCACCCGCATCCGCTACACCTCCATGAGCCTGCCTTACCACATTGGTAACGGCTGGTTTGGCGGTCTGCTGCCTACCACGGCCTTTGCCATCGTGGCGCAGACCGGCAATATGTACAACGGCCTGTGGTATCCCATCATCGTGGCCGGTATCACTGTGGTGATTGGTACGCTGTTTATCCGCGACACCAAAGACGCGGATATTTACGCCGACGACTAAGCCGCCCCTGGACCCTTGCCGCAAAGCCCCCGCGCTGATCAGCCCGGGGGCTTTTTTGCGTCCGCGCGGGCTGACATGGCGCTTGCCTAGAATGCCTGTCCCCCACGTTTGAGCACCCCTCCCTATGTCCCACGGCACGATCCGCATCCGCGGCGCACGGCAGCACAACCTGAAGAACCTGGATCTG
>CANFHZ010000056.1 GCA_947446885.1 Comamonadaceae bacterium | reverse complement strand
GGCTGCGCATTACGCATCGGCTGATGTATTCCTGTTTGCCAGCCTGACTGAAACCTATGGCAACGTGGTGCCCGAGGCTTTGGCCAGCGGATTGGCGGTGGTGGCTTTCGCGTACGGCGCGGCGCTGGAATTGGTGCAAGACGGCGTCAACGGTGTCCTGGCACCCGGCGCGCGTGATGCCGACTTTGTGCAGGCCGTGCAGCGCCTGATGGACCCGGCGCACACCCTGGATTCCATGCGTCTGGCCGCGGCGCAAAGCGTGGCCCACGTGGCCTGGGACCGGGTGTACGACAACTTCATCGCCGTGCTGCAGCAAGTGCTTGCGGTGAATGGGCATAGCTTCACGGCGACTGCGCAGCCCTTTGCTGCGCTCAGCCACCCCCATGCATAAGCGCCTGGCCCATCTTCACCTGGCTGCCGGTGTCCAGGTGTGAGACCAGGCGCAAGCCGGGCGGTGCCAAAACCACGATGGTGGAACCATGTTGAAACCAACCCATTTCCTGTCCTTTGACAAAGCGCGCGGCGCAGTCAATCGGATTGGCGCCGTGGTAGCGCAGGTGGAACAACACATCCAGAAAGTGCAGGCGGATGCTGGCCACCAGAATCGCTGCCACCGGCACCAGCGCAATGCGTTGGCCCGCCAGTGGCCCGCTCTCCAGCCGCGTGCGCAAAAACGCGCGTTCGTTTTTGCAAAACAGCTTTTCCACCCGCTTGAGCGCAATCGGGTTGACGTTCCAGGTGTCGCCCGAGAAATAGCGCACCCGTTCCACCGTGCAGTCGTGCGGGGCGTGGAAGCGGTGGTACATGCTGGAGCTCAGGCGCAGGGTCACAAAATAGCCGTTCTGCCACGCGCTGGCATCCTCATTCGGGCCGATCAAGTCGGCCAGCGTGTACGGAAAGCCCTTGGCCTGGAACAGCTGCCCCGCCGCAATGCGACCGTGCGCGCCCACATAGGCGTCTACCGGGCTGCTCATGACCGTCACATCGCCATCGATGGGCCGGGCTCCGTCTTTCAGTTCACGGGTGAAGCAGTCATGCATGCTGCTGAAGTGGGTTTTCTTGGCCTCACTCAGATCCAGGTCCGAAAAATATTTCCAGATCGCAATCGATGCGTCGCGCACCCAGGGCTGCTCGATTTTGCTGAAGCGCCCCATGAATTCGGTCAGCCACTTGCGCGGCAGGCGGTTGGTGAGCAGGAAGTTCAAGTCCTCTTGGTTGAGCAAATTTTTGATGGTTTGGCGGATCGTCATGGTGCGCACGGTGTGGAAATGGAAGATGGAAACGGAGAAGATGTATGGATGACAACCTGACATTGGGCGCATTGGCGCTCTATGGCGTCGGCGCAGGTGCTGCGCTGTGGACGCTCAACAAAGCCCGCGCCCGGGTGGAGCTGTCCCTGGCCAAACACCCCGGCCTTGCCGGCCACCCGCGCACAGCGCGCCGCGTGGCGGCCTTGCTGCCGAGCTACGTGTATGAAGAAGAGCAGGCCTATGGCGTGGATGGTGCCCCGCCCGATGTGGTGGCGGGCCGCAGGGCGGCGTTTGCCCGTCTGGTGCAGGAGTTCCAAACCCGTTACGCCAAAACCCTGCACGCGACGACCGATGTGGTGAGCGCCCTGTCGGACTTGCAGTTCATCAGCGCCTACCGCGTGCCCTTCCAGTTTAAAAAATTGGTGGCCAAGGGTTTGAAGATCGGGTCTTTTGTGGCGTCTACCGAGGGCGTGACGGTCACCGATTTGGACGGCAACCGCTTTTTTGATCTGACGGGTTCCTACGGCGTCAACCTGCTGGGCAACGATTTTTACAAGCGCAGCATTGAGGAGGGCGCGGCCCTGGTGCGCGATTTGGGCCCCGTGCTCGGCGCCTACCACCCGGTGATGGCTGATAACCTGGTGCGCCTCAAGCGCATCTCCGGCATGGATGAGGTCTCTTTTCACATGTCGGGCACCGAGGCGGTGATGCAGGCCGTGCGCTTGGCGCGCTACCACAGCGGGCGCGACAGGCTGGTGCGCTTTTGTGGCTCGTACCACGGTTGGTGGGGCGATGTGCAGCCCGGCATCGGCAACCCCATGGCTGCGCGCGATACCTTCACGCTGTCCGAAATGGGCCAAGGCACCCTGCGTGTGCTGCGCAGCCGCAGCGACATTGCCTGCGTCCTGATTAACCCGCTGCAAGCCCTGCACCCCAACGCCGCCGCCCCCAGTGATTCCAATTTGCTCGACAGCTCCCGCACAGCGCATTTCGACCGTACGGCCTATACCGCCTGGCTGCAGGAGCTGCGGGAAATTTGCACCGCGCGCGGTATCGCACTCATTTTTGATGAAGTGTTCCTGGGCTTCCGGCTGGCACCTGGCGGTGCGCAGGAATATTTCGGCGTGCAGGCCGATTTGGTGACCTATGGCAAGACCTTGGGCGGCGGTTTGCCCATCGGCGTGCTGTGCGGCAAACGCGCGTGGATGCAGCGCTTCCGCGACGACTCGCCCGCTGACATCTGCTTCGCCCGCGGCACCTTCAATGCGCATCCCTACGTCATGGGCGCCATGAATGTGTTTTTGCGGGAGATCGAAAAACCGGCTGCGCAGCAGATGTACGCCGCGCTCGATACCGTGTGGCCGCAGCGCGAGGCTTTGATGAACAGCCGGCTGGCGCAAGCGGGTGCCCCGATACGGGTGGTCGGCATGTCCTCGGTCTGGACCGTGGTCTACACCCAAGCGGGTTGCTACAACTGGTTGTTTCAGCACTATCTGCGCCTCGAGGGCATCGCCTTGAGCTGGGTAGGCACAGGGCGCATCATCTTCAGCCTGAACTACAGCGATGCAGATTTTGAGGAGTTGTGTGTGCGCTTTGTCCGGGCCTGGGCGCAGATGCGGGCGGATGGCTGGTTCTGGACTGCGCCCGCTCTGACCAACAAGGCGATCAAGCGCCGCGTGTTGGGTGAGATGCTGGCAGCCAAGTTCCGCTGAGAAACTACCTGGCATAGAAAAGGGGCCGTAGCAGGCCCCTTTTTCTATGGTGCGATCAGCCACAAAACAGCCCGCCTCAGGCGTGGCGCATGCCGTGCTCTTCCTCCATTTGCGCCAGATCGCGTGGCTCAATCAGTTCCCCGCGCATCAACGCAAAAGGTGCTTTGTAGTACAGCTTGATGTCGTGGAACGGGTCGGTCAGGATTTTGGTCATCCACACCAGACCGCTCATCGCATCCTTGATGAAAAACAGGTGGATGGTGCGGAACAGCAGGCCGCCGATACCCACCGCCAGCCACAGAATGCCGGTGTTGCGGGCAAAAGACTCCAGGTCGGTATGGGGATCCATCCAGCCTTGCAAAGCAGGGTCGGCCAGCAGCACCAGCGGTGCCGCAGCCCAGATCACCATCAGCACGACCTTGCGGCGCAGGTTGTAGCCAACCTTGATGTCTTCCTTGAACTCGTGCGTCGCCTGGTTGACCTGGTCGTAGCCTTTGGGCTCAAAGAAAAAATGCCCTGACTGGCGGCTGGTCATGGATACCAGCCAGGCAATCAAGGCGGCAATAGCCGGGTCTTTGAACAGCATCGCATAGGCCACCACAAAGCTGATCGCGCTGATCAGATGGAGCGTCTGGTTGATGCGGCTGTGGTGGTAATAGCGGTGGTCGTCCCAGCGCTGGATGGCGAGTTGCTTGAAAAATTCAGTCATGCGGGTTCTCCTTCTGCCCGCAATGTAGCCACGCCGCGTTGCGCTTTCGTGACAAAAACCGTGACTTTCTCGTGAATTCAGCGCCCGATGGCCAAGTACTCAAATCCTTGTGCGCGCACCCACTGCGGGTCGTACATATTGCGTCCGTCAAAAATGAGCGGATTCTTCAAACTGGACTTGATGTGGTCGAAGTCAGGGCTGCGGAAGGCCTTCCATTCGGTCACGATGATCAGGGCGTCGGCACCTTCCAATGCACTCTTTTGGGAGTCGGCCATGCGCAGGCCGGGGGTGTCGCCCAGCGCTGCACGCGCAGCATCCATCGCCACCGGGTCATAGGCCGTGATGGTTGCACCACAGGCCAAGAGGTCGGCAATCAGGGTCAGGCTGCTGGCCTCGCGCATATCGTCGGTATTGGCCTTGAATGCCAAGCCCCACAAGGCAAAGTGCTTGCCGCGCAGGTCCTTGCCGAAATATTTTTTGACTTTGTTGCCCAGCACGTGTTTTTGTTCCTGGTTGGCTTCCTCCACCGCGTGCAACACTTTGAGGCGAATACCCGCAGCGTCCGAAGCGGTTTTGATCAGGGCCTTCACGTCCTTGGGAAAGCAGGATCCGCCATACCCGGCACCTGCATACAAAAAGTCGTAGCCAATGCGGGGATCGCTGCCAATGCCTTTGCGCACCTGCTCGATATCCGCGCCTACCAGCTCGGCCAGATTGGCCAATTCGTTCATGAAGCTGATGCGGGTAGCCAGCATGGCGTTGGCGGCGTATTTGGTGAGTTCCGCGCTGCGGATGTCCATCACGAACAGGCGGTCGTGGTGGCGCTGGAAGGGGGCATACAGGGCGCGCATATTCAGCTCCGCCTGCTGGTTGTCACAACCGATGACGATGCGGCCGGGGCGCATAAAGTCTTCTATCGCTGCGCCCTCCTTCAAAAACTCCGGGTTCGACACGACGCTGAACGGTGTGTCCACCGCGCGCTTTGCCAGCTCTTCGGCTATCACGCCGCGCACCATATCGGCCGTGCCAACCGGCACCGTGCTTTTGTCCACCACGACTTTGTAGTCGTTCATGTAGCGCCCGATATTGCGCGCAGCGGCCGCTACATATTGGGTGTCCGCACTGCCATCTTCGCCGGGCGGTGTGCCCACGGCGATAAATTGGATGGTGCCGAAATGCGCCGCTGCTTCCAGGTCGGTGGTGAAGTGTAAACGGCCCGCTTTGACGTTGCGCGCGACCATTTCGTCGAGGCCGGGTTCATAAATCGGCAAGCGCCCCTGGCGCAAGCCCTCGATCTTGTTCGCGTCCATATCCAGACACAGCACGTCGTTGCCGACCTCCGCAAGGCAGGTGCCTGTGACCAATCCAACGTAGCCGGTTCCAATAACAGTGATTTTCATAATGCGATGGCGAAAAAATGAAAAGGGTAAGAATTAGCGCTGCGCTTCGCCGCAGTCCAGCGCCCAGCCGGTTTTTTCCCAGGCCACGACTTCTTCTTGGAGCAAATAAGCAGATTGCGGGAATTTCGCGGCCCAGGTTGCTGGGTAGCGTAGGCTAAGCATACCGGCGGAGTCCCGGCGCAGCACCATGTCCTGGATCTCCGGGTCGCGCCGGGCGTGGCACAAAATCACCGCCAGGCGCAGCACCGCAAGTTGGATGCGTAAACTTTCTTCAACCAGTTCGGCCTCGATCTTGCGAAGCTTGCCACGGTGCCCCAGAACGAGAATCCCCAGCCGATGCATCTCGGCCACCGCAAAGCCCAAAGCGTCGGCATTGTCCAGAATGTAGGCCCCATGCTTGTGGTAATCGCTGTGCGAGATGTGGTTGCCGATTTCATGCAGCTGGGCCGCCCAGCGCAGCTTGCGCAGAGCGCGGTCCCACTGGGCACGCTGCCCGTTTTGGGGTACGGGGTAGAGCTGGCGGAACAGCGTGGCGGCAACCTGCCCGACCCGGCGCGCATGGGCGGCATCGACCTGGAATTTCACAGCCAAGCGCTCCACGGTAGTGTCGCGCAGGTCGCTGGTGGCATCGCGCTCGCCCAGCATGTCGCAAATCAGGCCGTGGCGCAGCCCGCCCTGGGCGATCTCCAGCGTATCGATGTGCAGCAAATCAAAAAGCGCGCGCAGCACGCTGAGCCCTCCCGCGAGAATCGGCCGGCGATCGTCACGCAGGCCGGGGAGTTTGATGCGTTCAACCTGTTGTGCGGTCACCAGTGTGTCGAGCAACCAGTCCAGTCCCTCCCTGTCAATGGTGCCCACGGGCCAACCAGCCTGCCCCAGGATGTCGCCGATGGCGCTGGCGGTGCCAGCCGATCCGTAGGCGCGGTCCCAATTGGCGGCCTCGTACACATTGGTTGCACCCTCCAGCACGGCTGCCGCGGCCACTTGCGCTTTCTGGAAATATTTATGGCTGAGTTGGCCGTCGGGGAAATACCGCTGCGACCACACCAGGCTGCCGACCCGGTACGACTCCATTTTTCTGGGCTGCAGCCCGTGTCCCAGCGCCAATTCGGTGGAGCGTCCCCCAATGTCGATGACCAGCCGCCTCTCGCCTGAGGAGGGCAGTTTGTTCGCAACGCCCTGGTAAATGAGCCGGGCTTCCTCCCGACCGGACACCACGTCAATGGGAAATCCCAGGACTTTGGTGGCACGGGCCAGGAATACGTCACGGTTGCGGGCTTCGCGCAAGGTCTGCGTGGCGACCGCGCGGACCTGGTTGCGTTTGAATCCGGCCAAGCGTTCGCCAAATCGTGCCAAACAATTCCAGCCAGCCTGCATCGCTTCCGGGGTCAGGTCGCGGTTTTCATCCAGCCCGCCGCCCTGGCGAACTGCTTCTTTCAGGTATTCGGTCCGGATGAATTCCTGGTGTTCGATAACGCCAATTTCGAGGCGGAAGCTGTTGGAGCCGAGGTCTACCGCGGCGAGTCGTTGTTCTGAAGGCATGGGGCAGGTGAGGCAGGAACTTGTTCCAGAATAACAGCAAGCGGTCTGTACTACCCGTCCGCGCGTACCAATAAGGGCCGCGTGCAGCGGCCCTAAGGACTCCGTGAATTATTTTTTGACCGGGGGGATCAGAACGGTGTCGATGATGTGCACCACGCCGTTGCTGGCGACGATGTCGGCGGTCGTCACCATCGCGTTTTCCACGGTCACGAAATCCCCCGCCTTTGACAAGGCCAGGTTGTCGCCATTCAACGCCTTGACATTGCTGTTTTTGACATCTTTAGCCATGGCAGCCGCTGGAACCACGTGGAAGGTCAGCAAATTCTTGAGTTTGGCCGGATCCTTGGACACATCGTTCAACACGGTGGCGGGCAGCGCTTTCAGTGCATCATTGCTAGGGGCGAAGACGGTGAAGGGGCCAGCGCCATCCAACGCACCTTGCAAATCTGCAGCGATGATCAAGCTGTTCAAGGTGCTCAGTGAGGCTTCGGCTGCGATGGTTTTAGCGACCGAAACCGGCTCGGCCGCGCCGGCAAAGCCACACGCGGCACCCGCCAGCAAAGCAGCTCCCATGGAGCGTCGGGTAAGAGAAAAAAGTTGGGGGGTTTTCATGGGGGCCATCTCCTAGGTTAAAACGCGATCCTAGGTATTTTTCGTGACATTTCGGTGACATTTGTTTTCGTAAATCCTTGATTTCGAACGATTAAATAAGTCTCGGGCCAGATTTTTGTCATAAATAAGACATATAAGCTGCCTACAGTTCACCGCTTCAACCCATCCACATGAGGCCTACATGAAACTCTCCCCCCGTTACACCTTTGCACTGACGCTGATTGCCGGTGCATTCGCATCGTCTGCCTTGCAGGCGCAGGAAGTCACCGGAGCCGGTGCCAGCGCGCCCGCGCCCCTGTATTCCAAATGGGCCGGTGAATACAACAAGGCGACTGGCGTCAAAGTGAACTACCAGTCCATCGGATCGGGCGGTGGCATCAAGCAAATCGATTCGAAAACTGTTGACTTTGGTGCGTCGGATGCACCCCAAACTGATGAAGTGCTGAAGTCCAAAGGGCAAATCCAGTTCCCCACCGTGATTCTGGGCGTGGTGCCCATCATCAACGTCAAGGGCATCGAGCCAGGCCAGCTGAAACTCAGCGGCCAGGTCTTGGGCGACATCTATCTGGGCAAGATCACCCGCTGGAATGATGCGGCCATCAAGACGCTCAATCCGTCCCTGAATCTACCTGATGCAGCGATTGCGCCGGTGCGCCGCGCCGATGGCTCGGGCACCACTTTCCTGTTTACCAGCTACCTGAGCAAAGTCAACGCCGAGTGGAAAGCCAAAGTGGGTGAGAACAGCGCTGTCAACTGGCCTGTCGGCGCAGGTGGCAAGGGCAATGAGGGGGTATCCGCTTTTGTGGCCCGCCTGCCTAATTCGATCGGTTACGTTGAGTACACCTATGTCAAGCAGAACAAACTTGCCCACGTCATGCTGCAAAACGCCGCCGGCAATTTTGTAGCCCCCGATGACACGGCTTTCAAGGCCGCTGCCGCCGGAGCAGACTGGACCAAGTCTTTCAACCAGATCATCACCAACATGCCGGGTAAGGACAGCTGGCCTATCTCGGGTGCCACTTTCATCCTGATGCACGCCAAGCAAGATAACCCGGCCAAAGGTGCGGAGACCTTGAAATTCTTCCAGTGGGCCTACCAAAATGGCGACAAGACCGCCTCTGATTTGGAATATGTGCCCATGCCGAAATCCGTGGTGGCA
The DNA here is from genome assembly GCA_947446885.1 of Comamonadaceae bacterium. Taxonomy (GTDB): domain Bacteria; phylum Pseudomonadota; class Gammaproteobacteria; order Burkholderiales; family Burkholderiaceae_C; genus Allorhodoferax. Next base: position 7,597 of record CANFHZ010000056.1, on the reverse strand, counting down.
GCCATTGAAAAGCTGTGGGGCGAAGTCAAAGACGGCGCAGGCAAGCCGGTTTGGACGAAGTAAGGTATTCACAGGGGGTTCTCCCTGGGTTCTGCCCGGGGAGAATGGGTTGTGCTGAGGCGCTAGCGCACTGAACGATTTGCCATGTCAAAAATCAACCATCTGAAGACTCCGCGCAGCGGGCCTCTTGCAGACGCACTCTTCGGTCATTTGGCCCGTGGCAGTGCGATTCTGACCCTGGCCCTGCTGGCTTCCATTCTTGTGTCCTTGACGATCAGCGCGTGGCCGGCGATCAGCAAGTATGGACTGGGATTTCTCACCAATACCGCCTGGGACCCTGTGCAGGAGGAGTTTGGTGGTCTGGTAATGATTTACGGAACGATTGCGACATCCTTGATTGCTTTGCTGATTGCAGTGCCGGTAAGTTTCGGCATCGCGGTATTCCTGACCGAGCTCTCCCCGGCTTGGTTACGCAGGCCTCTGGGCACGGCAATTGAGTTGTTGGCCGCTATTCCCTCCATCGTTTACGGTATGTGGGGGCTGCTGATTTTCGGACCGGTACTGGCGACCTATGTGCAGGAGCCTTTGCAAGCCCTGCTTACCGGCGTGCCGGTCTTGGGGACATTGGTTTCGGGTCCGCCTGTGGGCATCGGTATTCTCTCCGCCGGCATTATTCTGGCCATCATGATCATCCCGTTCATCTCTGCAGTGATGCGTGACGTTTTTGAGGTCACGCCACCGCTGCTCAAAGAATCCGCGTACGGACTTGGGGCAACAACATGGGAGGTCGTCTCCAAGGTCGTTTTGCCCTTCACCAAAGCAGGTGTAGTTGGCGGCATCATGCTGGGCTTGGGGCGCGCCATCGGCGAGACCATGGCGGTGACCTTTGTGATCGGCAACTTTAACCAGCTCGACTCGCTCAGTCTGTTCCAAGCGGCCAACAGCATTACTTCGGCTTTGGCCAATGAATTCGCTGAAGCCGGTCAGGGTCTTCACCAGGCGGCATTGATGTACCTCGGCTTGGTGCTGTTCTTCATCACGTTTGTCATCTTGACGCTGTCCAAGTTGTTGCTCGCGCAGCTGCGAAAAGGCGAGGGTTCTAAATCATGAGCGCCATCACCTCCTCGGCAACCACGCGCAAACGTGCCGAAAAATACGGGCACCGCAAGCGCATCAACCAACTGGCCAGCACACTGGCGCTGGCCGCCATGGCATTCGGCTTGTTCTGGCTGTTTTGGATTTTGTTGCAGACCTTTGTCCTGGGAATCGAAGGTTTGTCTTGGAGTGCGTTGAGCCAAATGACACCGGGCCCTAATGAAGAAGGCGGTTTATTGAATGCCATTTACGGCTCCGCGTTAATGGTTTTTTTGGCAACCTGCATTGGCACGCCGATAGGTGTGTTGGCAGGTATTTACCTCGCAGAGTTCAACACCACGGGATGGCTGGCAAACCTGACCCGATTTGTCAACGACATCTTGCTCTCGGCGCCCTCCATCGTCATTGGCTTGTTTGTTTACTCGGTCGCCGTTAACCCTTTTCACACCTTCTCTGCATTTGCCGGCGTTCTGGCTTTGGCATTGATCGTGATACCGGTGGTGATTCGCACCACCGAGAACATGCTGCAGCTGGTGCCGCCAGGTTTGCGTGAAGCCGCATATGCCCTGGGCGCTCCGAAGTGGAAAGTGATTCTCAGCATCACCTTGAAGGCTGCCCGCGCAGGCGTCATTACCGGTGTTCTGCTGGCGGTTGCCCGCATTGCTGGTGAAACAGCGCCGCTGCTTTTTACGGCGCTGAGCAATCAGTTCTGGACGTCTAGCCTGGGCCAACCTATGGCCAGCCTGCCGGTCACGATTTTTAAATTCGCCATGAGTCCCTATGAAAACTGGCAAAAGCTGGCATGGGCGGGGGTGTTTTTAATTACCTTGGCGGTATTGGTGTTGAACATCGCCGCCCGGGTTCTCACCCGCAGCAAGTCCTGAGCACTCGCCGTGACCGTCCGACTGACCGTCTATTAGCAACCCAATTTCTATAGTTAACCCATGTTACCTACCAACAGCCCAGCGACAGCGACAGCGACCAAGATTGCGGTTCAGAATTTGAACTTCTACTACGGCAAATTCCACGCCCTGAAGAACATCAACCTCGCCATACCTGAGGGGCGTGTTACTGCCTTTATCGGCCCGTCGGGATGCGGCAAATCCACTTTGCTGCGTGTCTTCAACCGCATGTTTGCCCTGTATCCGGACCAGCGCGCCGAGGGCGAGGTACTGCTCGACGGCGAGAACATCCTGACCAGCAAGGAGGATGTGGCGCTATTGCGCGCCAAGGTCGGTATGGTCTTTCAAAAGCCAACGCCCTTTCCCATGTCGATTTATGACAACGTGGCTTTTGGCGTGAAGCTGTTTGAAGACCTGAGCGCAAGCGATATGGAAGAGCGGGTGGAATGGGCTTTGCGCAAATCTGCGCTGTGGACCGAGGTCAAAGACAAGCTGCACCAAAGCGGCTCCAGCCTCTCGGGTGGCCAGCAGCAGCGCTTGTGCATCGCACGTGGCATCGCGATCAAGCCGGAGGTGTTGCTGCTTGATGAGCCATGTTCAGCGCTGGATCCGATTTCTACCGGCAAAGTGGAAGAGTTGATTGTCGAACTGAAAAACGATTACACCGTTGTCATCGTTACCCACAATATGCAACAGGCCGCCCGTTGCAGTGACTTCACGGCTTATATGTATTTGGGTGATTTGATTGAGTTCGGTGCGACTGAGCAAATGTTTTTCAAACCCCAGCGCAAAGAGACCGAAGATTACATCACCGGTCGTTTTGGTTAAATACGAATCCGGCCCAAAGCCCCGCACTGTCCTGAAGGAATTGAAATGCCAGACAAACATTTATCGACGCAGTTTGACAGCGAGTTGACTGCCGTTTCTGCCAAAGTGATGGAGCTCGGCGGTCTGGTCGAGTCACAGACCTTACAGGCCATCCTGGCGCTTTCGGAGTTTGACACCGACATCGCGCAAGGCGTGACGCGCAACGAGGGCCGGGTTAATGAGATGGAAGTGGAAATTGACCGTGACCTCTCCAGCATCATTGCCCGTCGGCAGCCCACCGCCCGTGACCTGCGCTTGCTCATTGCTATTTCCAAAACCACCGCCAATCTGGAGCGCGCCGGTGACGAGGCTGACAAAATTGCACGTATGGTGATTTCCATCATCCATGACGGCGCCCCGCGTGCACTTCCCTCGCTTGAGTTGCGCGTGGCTGCGGATCTGGCCTCTGGCTTGCTGCGCAAGGCACTTGACGCCTTTGCCCGCCTCGACGTTCAGGCTGCCCTGAGCATTTTGAAAGAGGACGATTTGATCGACAAAGAGTTTGACGGCTTTGTGCGCAAACTCATTACCTACATGATGGAAGATCCGCGCAAAATTTCCGCCAGTCTCGATTTGCTGTTTTTGGCCAAGGCGCTGGAGCGCATCGGAGACCATGCCAAAAATATCGCTGAGTTCATCATCTACGTGGTCAAGGGTGAAGACGTGCGCCACACCCCTATCGCGACGATTGAATCCGTCATCCAATGAGAAACATGCCTGCGGTTCTGGTGGTGGAGGATGAGCCGGCGATTGCTGAGTTGATCGCTGTCAATCTGCGGCATAACGGATTCCGGCCGACGTGGGCGATGGACAGCGCCTCGGCACAGCGTGAACTGGATGCGGCGGTGCCCGATTTGATTTTGCTGGACTGGATGCTGCCCGGCGAGAGCGGTCTCTCCCTGGCCAAGCGCTGGCGCTCAGAATCCCGGACCAAGGACATTCCCCTGATCATGCTCACCGCACGTGGCGATGAGATGGATCGGGTCGCCGGGCTGGATGCCGGCGCGGATGACTACATGGCCAAACCCTTCTCGACCAAGGAACTCCTGGCCCGGGTGCGCGCAGTCTTGCGGCGTCGCGGCCCTGATCCTTCCAAAGAGCTTTATTCGGTGGCCGGTTTGAGCCTGGATGCCGCAACACACCGCGTCAGTTTTTATGGCGAGCCGCTCAAGCTGGGGCCTACCGAATTCAAGCTCTTGCAGTATTTGCTCGGGCATGCGGAGCGCGTGCACAGCCGGGCGCAGTTGCTCGACAAGGTCTGGGGCGACCATGTGTACATTGAGGAACGCACGGTGGATGTGCACGTGAAGCGCCTGCGCGAAGCGCTGGGGGCGGCTGGCACGATGGTGGAGACCGTTCGTGGAGCAGGATACCGCTTGACAGCCAAGCCCTTGGCGGCGGCGGTAGCCCACGAAAAATCCGGAGACTAGCGCCTGTCTAATGCCAACACTTGGAGCCGCCTGCTTGCCAGAATCCTCTGGCAGCTGATGTTGACTTGGCTGATTACTGCGGCCTTTCTCCGTCTGTATCCTGCTTCCACGCTCTGGCCCTTGCTGGCTTTTGGGGTGTTCGGTTTTCTCACGCTGATGTCCCGCGTTGCCGATGCCCGCCAGATTGAGCAACTGATGACCTGGTTGCGGCACCCGGAGACCCCGCTGCCCAAGCGTCTGGCGCCGCAATGGATGGAATTGGCCAGCCACGTTCTGCGGCAGCGCCGTAACCACAAAGATTCACTTGCCCAAAGCGATAAGCGTCTGGCCGATTTTTTAGCTGCCCTGCAGGTTTCGCCTAATGGCGTGGTGCTCATCGATGCCGATCAGCGCATCGAGTGGTTCAACCAGACTGCGGCGGAGCACTTCGGTTTTGACGCCCGCCGGGATGCCCAACAGCATTTCACCAACCTGGTGCGCGACCCGGTGGTTGCGGCGTATTTCGCTGCGCGCGACTTCAGCCACAGCGTGGTGTTCGCCGGGCGATCCAACACCCGCTCGCCCGCGCAGCGCATTTCTTTGCAGCTGCATTTGTATGGCCAGGGCCGCAGCTTGTTGCTGTCACGTGATGTGACTGCGATTGAGCAGGCCGATGCCATGCGCCGTGACTTTGTGGCCAATGTGTCGCATGAAATCCGAACACCATTGACGGTCTTGGGTGGCTTTGTGGAAACGCTGCAAACCCTGAAGCTCAGCGGAGCTGAACAGACCCGCTACCTGGATTTGATGGCGCAGCAAGCCTCGCGCATGCAGTCGCTGGTTGATGACTTGCTGACCTTGTCCAAGTTGGAGGGTAGTCCCCGCCCGTCCAACCATGAATGGCTGAAAGTGGAAACCCTCATCCGCTCATGCGTGAATGATGGCCGTGCTTTGTCCCAGATGATTTGGGGCAGCGCCCAGCACATTGATATCGATCTCGATGCCGATCTGAACTGCGATATCGCGGGGTCGGACACAGAATTGCACAGTGCGCTCTTTAACTTGGTGGGTAATGCTGTGCGCTACACCCCGGCGGACAAATCAATTGTTGTGAGCTGGTCGCTGAATGCCCATGGGCAAGGGGTGTTAACGGTCACAGACCACGGTATGGGTATTGCACCGGAGCATTTGCCCCGCTTGACTGAGCGCTTTTACCGGGTCGATCGCAGCCGGTCCCGCGAAACCGGCGGAACCGGGCTAGGGCTGGCTATCGTGAAGCATATTGCCCAGCGCCACGATGCAGAGCTGCAGATTGAAAGTACACCGGGAAAAGGATCCAGCTTCCGGCTGGTATTCGGGGCACACCGGGTGCGCGTTGCTGTGGAGCAATCAGCGGCGTTGGTAGAGCAGGATTGAGTCGCGGTACACCACAAAGTGGCTTACGGTGGTGACCAGGTCCCAGCGCGACGCATCCACCCGGGTCGTAGTCTGGTAATCGTCTCCAACGGCCTGCACCAGAAGCCAGGGGCAGCTTTCCAGCGCATAGGGACCAGCCAGCTTCACCCGGCCATACCAGCGCAGCGCAGCGATTTCATGCCGGTCGAGGTCGGCGGTATGCGCACATTCGCCGTCCGGGATACGTTGTTGAATTTGCAGTGCCACGTTTTTGTAGCTTTGGGCAAAGTCGAGCAAGGGCATCCACAAGGTCGCCAGGAGTAACCAGCACAAGGTTGCGCCGCCGGCGGGTAGGACCAGGCTTTTCCAGATCGCTTTGCGGTGCCGTCCGCCGCGCCAATGCACCAAGCCCGCCCAGGCCGCGCTCACTGCCACCGCCAAGAGCAACTCCAGCCCGACGACTTGGGGAACGAAGGCCGGGAGGAGGCGCGCCACGTTGGTAGCCGGCGCCTGTGGAATACCGGTTTGCATGGCTACCCAGACCACCCAGATCACGATGCCGCAGACCGAGAAAAACAAGACCGCAAACCAATCCACCAAGGCGGACACTTGGCGGTTCATGGTTGCCAGGGAAAAGGCGGCCAAGGCGGCCAGCGGCGGCAGGGCCAGCAGCAGGGTGGTGTCTGCGTTGTCAAAGCGCAGGCTCGCCAGGCTGACAAGGAGAACGCAAAGGGCTGGCCATGCCAGATGCCTGTTGCTGCGCATATTCAAAATATGTTGCCGCCAGCTCCACAGCGCCCACATGGCCATGGGCCAGGCCGGCCACATAAACCAGACCAGCATTTGTACGTAGCCACTCCATTGAACCTCCGCAAGTGACCAGGGATAGCCCGGTGTCTGCCAAAGCCCCCAGGCCGTGGCCATAAACCCGCAGACAGCGGCGGCAGTCAGCAGCAGGGCAAGTCCCGGGTCAGGGGGAGGCGGAGTTTCGGCAGCGTCCGGGTCATGGGCGCGGCGTTGCAGCCATTCCAGCAGCGCGCCACCGGCGCAAAGAAAAATTCCGAGTTCTGGCGCACCGCACAGTGTCAGGCCCAATACGCCCACCAGCGCCGCGAAGCCGCCGGGCCAGGGGCGCCAGGGGCGCAAGCAATAGCCCAGAAACAGCAGAGATGCGCATGCCAATTGCGCGACCGCCGGGGTTGATTCATGCCCCAGTTTGGCCAGGCCCAGGCAGGCAATCAGGGCCAGCAGTCCGCCATCGGCCAGGGCTCTGGCGTAGTCTTTGGGCTTGGCTTCGCCCCCGAACGCAAACCGCACGGGTTGCGCAGCCGGGGCGCGCGCCAAGTAATAGGTTCCATACCAGGTACACGCAAAAGCCAGAATCAGCATGGCCATGAAGGGAAGGCGTACGGCCACATCCGGATGCACCCAGGGGCTCAGCAATCGTAGACTGGCCGCGCCCAACCAATACGGCAAAAGCCCCGGGTGTTCAGTGCCTTGGCCCGCCATCGTGGGCCGTAGCCAGCTGCTGTGGCCAGCGGCGATCTCGCCCATGTGCGCCACGGCGACCACATCGTCATTGCGCCAGGCATCGCGGCCTATGAAGCCCGCCAGCACGTAGACCGTGCAAACCAGCAGCAGCACCGAACGGGCGAGCCTGCGCACGCCGTCCTGGGAGACAAGGGCTGGGCTTGTGGGGCTCATGGTTGGTGGCGCACGTGCATGCAAAAAAAGAAAAAAGGCAACGCGGAAACCCGGGTTGCCTTTGGTGGCGAGAGGCTGGACATCCGATGCGGATGAACCCAGGCCACTGCCGCTGCTTTTATTTGGCTGCCGTTTTTCCGAAACGGTTGCGGAAGCGCTCCACGCGGCCACCCATGTTGTCCACGGATTTCTGGGTTCCGGTATAGAAGGGGTGGGACTCGCTGG
>CANFHZ010000055.1 GCA_947446885.1 Comamonadaceae bacterium | reverse complement strand
TTCGTGATTCCTGCTATCCGTTGGTGGGAGCGGGCTTTTTATGGTGCCGGTCTGACGCTGTACGACTGGCTGGCCGGTAGTTCCGGGCTGGGCCCGACCCGCATCCTCAGCGCCGCCGAAACCCGGCAGCATCTTCCAACCGCCCGCGCCGACGGCTTGCGCGGTGGAGTCCTTTACTGGGACGCACAGTTTGACGATGCGCGGCTGGCGGTCGCGCTGGCACGGACGGCGGCGGCGCAGGGCGCGCTGCTACTGAACTACTGCGCCGCCAAGGAATTGCGCACGGAAGGCGGCAAAGTCACTGGATTGCGCTGCGAGGACACTTTTTCCGGCGAAACTTTCACTGTGCGGGCGCGCTGTGTGGTCAATGCCACTGGCGTGTGGGTTGACCACCTCCGGGCCCAGGAGCAGGCCGCTTGCGGCGTGCCGGGTGCTGGACAACCGCCCGAATTGCCGCCGCTGGTGGCCCCGAGTCAGGGCATACACATCGTGGTGGACCGGCGTTTTCTCGGATCGGACGCGGCGCTTATGGTGCCTAAAACCTCCGACGGACGGGTTCTTTTTGCCGTGCCTTGGTTGGGCAAGGTGATTCTGGGGACGACGGATACTCCGCGCCAGGAGCTTGAGCGGGAGCCCGCCGCCTTGCGCGAAGAGGTCGATTTCATATTACGGGAAGCCGCCCGATTCCTCGCGGTGGCACCCACGCGTGCCGATATTCTGAGCGTCTGGGTCGGCTTGCGTCCGCTGGTGCGCCCGCACAACGCCAACAACAGCGGGCCCGGCGGCCAAACCCAAAAAATCAGCCGTGAACACACGATTCTGGTTGGGCCCGGGGGCATGGTGACGGTCACGGGCGGCAAATGGACCACCTACCGCGCCATGGCGGAGGACGTGCTGCAAGTGTGTGCCAGCCACAGCCTGGTTCCGCCCTTGCCGGCCTGCCGCTCTGCCCAGACGGTGTTGCTGGATGGACCTGAAGCGCCGCTCACCCCAGCCCCCGCCCGCGCGGATAGCCCCTGGCCGTCCGGTTTGTCGCCAGAACGCGTCCGTTTTGCGGTGCAGCACGAATACGCCCGCACCGTCGAAGACGTTCTGGCGCGCCGCAACCGCCTGCTGTTCCTGGATGCCGCCGCCGCCCGCCGACTTGCACCTTTGGTTGCTATTGCCATGCAAGACGCCGGGATCTCCGACCCGCAAACGGAGCAATTTCTCGCTATTGCGGACAAATATTTACAAATTCCTTGAGCCTGCCCGCTAAACGGGACTTGGCTGGTGCATAATCGCGGGCTTCGCTGGAATTCTTTGCGAAGTATCTGCCCAAATGGCTGTGATGCGAGTGGTTCGTGTTACAGGCAGCGGGCCCAAGACTGATCGCTGGCGTTTTGCCTGCGGTGCAAGTTGGGAAAATTGAAATGATCCAGACTGAATCTCGGTTAGAAGTCGCCGATAACACCGGCGCGAAATCCGTCCTTTGTATCAAGGTGCTTGGGGGCTCTAAGCGCCGCTACGCCACCGTGGGCGACATCATCAAAGTCAGCATCAAGGAAGCTGCACCGCGTGGGCGCGTCAAAAAGGGCGAGGTCTACAGCGCAGTTGTGGTGCGGACTGCCAAGGGCATCCGCCGCAGCGACGGCTCTTTGGTGAAGTTTGATGGCAACGCCGCAGTGTTGCTGAACGCCAAGCTGGAGCCCATCGGAACGCGTATTTTCGGACCTGTGACGCGCGAGTTGCGCACGGAGAAGTTCATGAAAATCGTGTCGCTGGCGCCTGAAGTGCTGTAAGAGGAGAAGCCATGAACAAAATTCGTACAGGCGACCAGGTCATCGTGATCGCGGGTCGTGACAAAGGCAAACGTGGCGTTGTCAGCGCCCGTAAAGATGACTCGCATGTGATGGTTGAGGGTGTCAATCTGGTGAAGAAGCACACCAAGCCCAACCCCATGAAGGGTGTGAGCGGTGGAATTGTCGAGAAGACCATGCCGATTCACCAGTCCAATGTGGCAATTTTCAATGCGGCTACCGGCAAGGCTGACCGTGTAGGTATTAAATCCCTGGCTGATGGAAAGCGCGTGCGCGTTTACAAGTCCAGCGGCGAAGAAATCAAGGTGGCATGAGATGGCACGCTTACAACAACACTTCCGCGAAAAAGTAGCTCCCGAGTTGATGGCCAAGTTCGGCTATACCTCGCCGATGCAGGTGCCCCGCATTACCAAGATCACCTTGAACATGGGTGTGAGCGAGGCGGTTGCTGATAAAAAGATCATGGAAAACGCGGTGTCTGATTTGACCAAGATCGCCGGGCAAAAGCCCGTGGTGACCAAGTCCAAGAAGGCGATTGCGGGTTTCAAAATTCGCGAGGGCCAGGCCATTGGTTGCATGGTTACCTTGCGTGGTTTGCGCATGTATGAGTTTCTGGATCGCTTTGTCACCGTGGCTTTGCCGCGTGTGCGCGACTTCCGTGGTATTTCCGGGCGTGCGTTTGATGGCCGCGGCAACTACAACATCGGCGTCAAAGAGCAGATCATCTTCCCTGAAATTGAGTATGACAAGGTCGACGCATTGCGCGGACTCAATATCAGCATCACCACCACCGCAAAGTCGGACGATGAGTGCAAGGCACTCTTGGCCGGTTTCCGCTTCCCGTTCAAGAACTGAGGTCCACGATGGCAAAAATGGCTTTGATTGAGCGCGAACTCAAGCGCGACAAACTGGTTGCCAAGTATGCGAAAAAGCATGCGGAGCTGAAAGCAATCGCCGGCGACGCCAAGCGCAGTGACGAGGAGCGTATGCAAGCTCGCCTGGCCTTGCAAAAACTACCCCGCAACGCAAACCCGACCCGGCAGCGCAACCGTTGCGCGATCACCGGTCGCCCGCGCGGCACTTTCCAGCAATTCGGTCTTGCCCGCGCGAAGATTCGCGAGATGGCGTTTGCAGGGGAAATTCCCGGCATCGTCAAGGCCAGTTGGTAAGCCGCAGGAGTATTTGATATGAGCATGAGTGATCCCATTGCCGACCTGCTGACGCGCATTCGCAATGCGCAGATGGTTGCCAAGACCAGCGTCTCGGTACCGTCTTCCAAGGTCAAAGTCGCCATCGTCCAGGTACTGAAAGACGAGGGCTATATTGATTCCTTCAAGGTGACCGGCGAGGCCGGCAAGGCCGAGTTGGAAATTGCCCTGAAGTACTACGCCGGACGTCCGGTGATTGAGCGCATTGAACGCGTGAGTCGCCCCGGATTGCGTGTGTACCGTGGCGCTGGTGCCATCCCGACCGTGCAAAACGGCTTGGGTGTGGCTATCGTGACCACCCCCCAGGGGGTGATGACTGACCGCAAAGCCCGCGCCAATGGCGTCGGTGGCGAAGTGTTGTGCGTCGTCGCCTAAATCTGCTGAGAGGAACTCACCATGTCTCGCGTAGGTAAATTAGCCGTCACCATCCCCGCTGGGGTTGAAGTGGCGATGAAAGACGACCAGATCAGCGTCAAGGCCGCATCCAATGTGCTGCACTTGCGCTGCAATTCCCTGGTCAATATGGTCAACGACAGCGGCAAGCTGAATTTCACGCCTGCCAACGAGTCCCGCGAAGCCAATGCCATGACCGGCACTATGCGCCAGTTGGTCAACAATATGGTCGTCGGTGTCACACAAGGCTTTGAGAAGAAATTGACGCTTCTGGGCGTGGGTTACAAAGCCCAGGCCACTGGTAGCAAACTCAACCTGGTGGTAGGTTATTCGCACCCGGTGAACATCGATATGCCGGCCGGAATTTCCGTTGCTACGCCTACGCCCACTGAAATCGTGATCAAGGGCGCAGACCGCCAGCGCGTGGGCCAAATCGCCGCCGAAATCCGCGACGTGCGCCCCCCTGAGCCTTACAAAGGCAAGGGCATCCGCTACGCGGATGAAAAAGTGGCCATCAAAGAAACCAAGAAGAAATAAGGAGCCGGACCATGCTGACGAAAAAAGAGCAACGTCTGCGCCGTTCGCGCCAGACCCGTATCCGGATCGCATCGCAAGGCGTTGCGCGCTTGACGGTCAACCGCACCAATTTGCACATCTACGCTTCTGTCATTTCTGGCGATGGCGGACGTGTGCTGGCTACGGCATCCACAGCGGAGGCGGAAGTTCGTACCGCGCTGGGTGGCTCCGGCAAGGGCGGCAATATTGCTGCCGCACAACTAATCGGCAAGCGCCTGGCTGAGAAGGCCAAAGCAGCAGGTGTTGACAAAGTCGCATTCGACCGTTCCGGTTTTGCTTACCACGGTCGTGTCAAAGCGGTTGCGGAAGCGGCGCGCGAAGCAGGCTTGCAGTTCTAAGCAGATCGGAATACACAATGGCAAAAGTTCAAGCAAAAATGCAAGGCAAGACCGAAGGTCCTGAGGACGGTCTGCGCGAGAAGATGATCGCGATCAACCGCGTGACCAAAGTGGTCAAGGGCGGTCGCATTCTGGGCTTCGCAGCCCTGACCGTGGTCGGTGACGGCGATGGCCGCGTTGGCATGGGCAAAGGCAAATCCAAGGAAGTGCCCGCCGCTGTGCAAAAGGCCATGGAAGAAGCCCGCCGCAACATGCTGAAGGTTTCCCTGAAAAACGGTACCTTGCACCACAAGGTCATGGGTCACCACGGCGCTGCTAGCGTGATGATGAGCCCCGCGCCCAAGGGCACGGGCATCATCGCCGGCGGACCGATGCGCGCGGTGTTTGAAGTCGTTGGTATCACGGATATCGTGGCCAAGAGCCATGGCTCTAGCAACCCGTACAACATGGTTCGCGCGACCTTGGACGCTCTTTCGGTGTCCACAACGCCGGCTGAAGTTGCTGCCAAGCGCGGCAAGTCGGTTGAAGAACTGTTTGTTTGATCGAGGTCGGCTATGACAACACCACAAGCAACACACGGCACCGTCAAGGTGCAACTGGTACGCAGCCCCATTGGCTGCAAAGAGTCGCACCGCGCCACTGTGCGCGGATTGGGTCTGCGCAAAATCGGCAGCGTCAGTGAACTCGAAGACACCGCCGCTGTGCGCGGCATGATCAACAAGATCAGTTACCTGGTCAAACTCCTCTAAAGGCTAGATGATGGAACTCAACAGCATCCAACCTGCACCCGGTGCCAAGCATGCCAAGCGCCGTGTCGGTCGCGGAATCGGCTCGGGCCTCGGCAAGACTGCGGGCCGCGGCCACAAGGGCCAGAAGTCCCGTGCGGGCGGCTACCACAAAGTGGGTTTTGAAGGCGGTCAGATGCCTATGCACCGCCGTCTGCCCAAGCGCGGTTTCAAATCGCAGTCCTTGCAGTACAACGCGGAAGTTACTTTAAAAGCGCTGGATCAGCTCGGCCTGGACAAGGTCGATATGCTGGTTCTGAAGCAGCACGGTTTGGTCAACGACATGACCAAAGTCGTCAAGGTCATCAAGACGGGCGCGATCACGCGGGCTGTCGCTTTGAGCGGAATTGGTGCTACAGCCGGTGCCAAGGCCGCTATCGTGGCCGCAGGCGGCAGCGTCGAGTAAACAGCGGGCAAAAACGTGGCAACTACCGCCCCCAACCGAGCCAGCGCAGACAAGTACGGCGATTTGCGCCGTCGCTTGGTCTTCCTGTTGCTTGCTTTGGTGGTGTACCGCGTGGGTGCGCATATCCCTGTGCCCGGCATCAATCCGGAGCAACTGCAGCAATTATTCAAAGGTCAGCAGGGCGGCATATTGAGTCTGTTCAATATGTTTTCCGGCGGTGCCTTGTCGCGCTTTACCGTGTTTGCCTTGGGCATCATGCCTTACATCTCGTCGTCCATCATCATTCAGCTCCTCGGCTATGTGATGCCTGCGTTCGAGCAGCTGAAGAAAGAAGGCGAGTCCGGTCGCCGCAAGATCACCCAGTACACACGCTACGCGACTGTTGGTTTGGCCTTGTTCCAATCCTTCGGTATTGCGCTCGCTTTGGAGTCTTCGGCTGGTCTGGTGATGAGTCCGGGCATCGGTTTTCGCGTGACAACCGTAGTCACGCTGACGGCCGGCACCATGTTTTTGATGTGGCTGGGCGAGCAAATCACCGAGCGCGGGCTCGGTAATGGAATTTCCATATTGATTTTCGGCGGTATCGCTGCGGGTCTGCCGGGCGCGATGGGCGGGCTTTTGGAGTTGGTGCGTACTGGCGCGATGTCCATTATCGTGGCCTTGCTGATCGTTGTGGTGATTGGATTGGTGACCTATTTCGTGGTTTTTGTCGAGCGCGGTCAGCGCAAGATTCTGGTCAATTACGCGCGTCGTCAAGTGGGTAACAAGGTCTACGGCGGTCAGTCATCGCATTTGCCCTTGAAGCTGAACATGTCTGGCGTGATTCCGCCGATTTTTGCCAGCTCGATTATTTTGCTCCCCGCGACGGTTGCGAACTGGTTCAGCTCGGGCTCCTCGATGACCTGGCTCAAAGACATTTCGGCGACCCTGAGTCCGGGTCAACCGATCTACGTTTTGATTTACGCCAGCGCCATTGTGTTTTTCTGCTTTTTTTATACAGCCCTGGTGTTTAACAGCAAGGAAACAGCAGAGAACCTGAAGAAAAGCGGTGCATTCATTCCCGGTTACCGCCCCGGCGATCAGACCGCCCGCTATATCGACAAAATTTTGCTGCGTTTGACGTTGGCCGGTGCTGTGTACATCACCTTTGTGTGTTTGCTGCCTGAGTTTCTGATTTTGAAATACAACGTGCCTTTCTATTTCGGGGGTACGTCCTTGCTGATTATTGTGGTGGTCACCATGGACTTTATGGCACAGGTGCAAAACTATCTGATGTCGCAGCAGTACGAGTCGCTGCTGAAAAAAGCCAGTTTTAAATCATCCTGAGGCCGGTGGGCACAGGTTTAGTCAAATTTGTTCGTAGGAGCCTTGTATGAAAGTATCCGCATCGGTAAAGAAGATTTGCCGGAATTGCAAAATTATCCGCCGCAAGGGCGTGGTACGCGTCATTTGTGTGGACGCGCGTCACAAGCAGCGTCAAGGCTGATTGCATAAGTTTTAGAGGAAGCATATGGCACGTATTGCAGGTATCAACATCCCGCCGAATCAGCATTCTGAGATCGGACTGACCGCGATTTTTGGAATCGGACGCCAACGTGCGCGCAAGATTTGCGAAGCCTGCGGTATCGCCTACTCCAAGAAAATCAAAGATTTGAGCGATTCAGATCTTGAGAAAATCCGTGACCAAATTGGGCATTACACCATTGAGGGTGATTTGCGCCGTGAGACCACGATGAATATCAAGCGTCTGATGGACATCGGCTGTTACCGTGGTTTCCGCCATCGTCGCGGTCTGCCCATGCGCGGTCAACGTACCCGCACCAATGCCCGTACCCGTAAAGGTCCGCGCAAGTCTGCTGCATCCCTGAAGAAATAGATCGGACTGATATATGGCAAAAGCACCATCCAATAGCGCTGCCCAGCGCGTACGCAAAAAAGTCCGCAAGAATGTGTCGGACGGCATCGCCCACGTGCATGCCTCATTCAACAACACCATCATCACGATCACGGATCGCCAGGGCAACGCTTTGGCATGGGCGTCTTCGGGTGGTCAGGGCTTCAAGGGTTCGCGCAAGTCGACACCATTTGCTGCGCAGGTCGCATCCGAGGTGGCTGGCCGCGCTGCCGTTGAGCAGGGCATCAAGAATCTGGATGTTGAAATCAAAGGCCCCGGTCCCGGCCGTGAGTCTTCGGTACGCGCACTTGCTGCGCTGGGTATCCGCATCAACATGATTGCGGACGTCACCCCGGTTCCCCACAACGGTTGCCGCCCACAAAAGCGCCGTCGTATTTAATTTTCAGACCCCACCGCCAGTTGTTTCGGCATCTGGCTCCCGCCCTGTATGGGGGCGGCAGTTGACATACTAAGGAAGTTCAAGTGGCACGTTATTTAGGTCCTACCTCCAAGCTATCACGCCGTGAAGGCACTGATCTGTTTCTCAAGAGCGCTCGTCGCGCAATTGGTGACAAGGCAAAGTTTGATTCCAAGCCCGGTCAGCATGGCCGCACTTCCGGTGCGCGCACATCCGATTTCGGCATCCAATTGCGTGAAAAGCAAAAGGTCAAGCGCATGTACGGCGTGTTAGAGCGCCAGTTCCGCCGTTACTTTGCCGAGGCGGATCGCCGCCGCGGCAACACGGGTGCGAACCTGCTGTCTTTGCTCGAGTCGCGTCTCGACAATGTGGTTTACCGTATGGGTTTTGGTTCCACGCGCGCCGAAGCACGGCAGATGGTGTCCCACAAAGCGATCACGGTGAATGGCAAGCCCGTGAATATCCCTTCCTACATGGTCAAGGCGGGTGATGTTCTGGCCGTGCGCGAGAAGTCGAAGAAGCAGAACCGTGTGGTTGAGGCGTTGCAGCTCGCGCAGCAGGTTGGTTTTCCCTCCTGGGTTGAGGTGAACGCCGACAAGGCCGAGGGCGTGTTCAAGTCCGTGCCGGACCGTGACCAGTTTGCCGTAGACGTCAACGAATCGCTGATTGTCGAGTTGTACTCACGCTGATCGCGGGGGTCCTGAATTTGTCCCCCTGCTGCGGAACCTCCGCAATTGGGGTGCTTCACCTGCCTTACCGATGTAACGAGTCGGGGGTATTGAGAGGAAGTCGGAATGCACAGTAATTTATTGAAACCCAAAACCATCAACGTTGAGCAAGTCAGCGCCAACCGCGCCAAGGTGACTCTTGAGCCATTCGAGCGGGGCTATGGACACACGCTGGGTAACGCCTTGCGCCGCGTGCTCTTGTCTTCCATGCCGGGTTACGCCGCTACCGAAGTGAACTTCGCAGGCGTTTTGCACGAATATTCGTCTATCGAAGGCGTCCAAGAGGACGTGGTCAACATCCTATTGAACCTCAAGGGCGTGGTTTTCAAACTGCACAATCGCGACGAAGTTACCTTGAGCTTGCGTAAAGACAGTGAGGGTGTCGTCACCGCTGCCGATATGCAAACCCCGCACGATGTTGAAATCGTCAATCCCGACCATGTGATTGCCCACTTGTCCAAGGGCGGCAAGCTCGACATGCAAATCAAAGTCGAGAAAGGCCGTGGCTACGTGCCCGGTTCGGTTCGCCGCCATGCGGACGAACCCAACAAATCGATTGGCCGGATTATTTTGGATGCCAGTTTCTCGCCGGTCAAACGGGTGAGCTACACCGTTGAGAGCGCCCGTGTGGAACAGCGCACAGACCTTGATAAGCTGGTTGTGGACATTGAAACCAACGGCGCCCTGAGTGCAGAAGACGCGGTGCGCGCCTCCGCCAAGATTCTGGTTGAGCAGCTCGCGGTGTTTGCGCAGCTCGAGGGCGGCGAACTCGATGCATTCACCAGCACCCCGGTGCGGGGCAACACCAATTTCGATCCGATTTTGTTGCGTCCGGTCGACGAACTCGAACTCACGGTGCGCTCTGCCAACTGCCTGAAGGCGGAAAATATTTACTACATCGGTGACCTGATCCAGCGCACCGAAAACGAATTGCTCAAGACTCCGAACCTGGGTCGCAAATCGCTCAACGAAATCAAGGAAGTACTGGCCTCGCGCGGCCTGACTTTGGGCATGAAATTGGATGGCTGGCCACCTGCGGCTTTGGACAAGCGTTAATTTGTAAACCTCATGCGGTAAGCGCCCACGCAGGACGCTCCGCACCGGGCAGTACCTGATACGGCTGCCTGTTCACTAAAAGCAAAGGAAGAAACCATGCGTCACGGACACGGACTGCGCAAGCTGAACCGAACCTCCTCCCACCGCCTCGCGATGCTGCGCAACATGATGAATTCGCTCATCGCGCACGAAGCGATCAAGACCACCGTCCCCAAGGCCAAGGAATTGCGCCGCGTAGTCGAACCCATGATCACCTTGGCCAAAGAAGCCACCGTGGCGAACCGTCGCCTGGCCTTTGATCGTCTGCGTGACCGCGATAGCGTCACCAAATTGTTTGATGTGCTGGGTCCGCGTTTCAAGGCGCGTCCGGGCGGCTACACCCGCATTTTGAAAATGGGTTTCCGCGTTGGTGATAACGCGCCCATGGCCCTGGTTGAATTGGTCGAACGCAGCGATAGCGCCTCCGAAACACCCGCTGACGCAGCGTAACTGAAGTAGAATCACCCTCTTACCGCGCGATGGAGCAGCCTGGTAGCTCGTTGGGCTCATAACCCAAAGGTCGTAGGTTCAAATCCTACTCGCGCAACCACATACATGCGGTGTTCCGCATTGCACAAACGCCAACCCCAGGGTTGGCGTTTTGCATGGTGTGATGTGTTTGGATAGATTGGTTTAGACGGCTTGATTGCCCAGGCGATCCAGTGTTTTGAAGCACAGCCAGATACCCGTGATCCCAAAGGCCACAACCCCCAAACCGTAGCCGGCCATGATGCCCTGCGTGCCGCCGATGGCCGCTCCTATCCAGACAAAAGGTGCCACCCCCAGCGTGGCGCGACCCCAGTTCAGTGCCGTCGAATAAAAAGCGAAGCCCAGGTTGTTAAAGGCCGCATTGGCGACGAAGAGCGCGCCGTTGAAGGCAAAGCTGCCTGCCACGAAGCGGCAAAAAAACACAATCACCTCGCGCGCCTCGCCCTGCGCACCAAAAACATCGGCGATCAGGTTGGCACCCAGCGCCAGCAGCATCCAGACCACGCCTACATACACCAGCACCAGCGCCAGGCTGTTCCGCAGCGTTTGCCGCAAGCGGTCAAAGCGCTGTGCACCCAGGTTCTGTCCGATGATGGGCCCGATGGCCCCTGATAGTGCGAACAGGACAACAAATGAAACGGGTATCAGCCGCACCACGACCGACCAGCCGGCCACCGCCGCGTCGCCAAAGGGCGCGATCGCATGCGTCACGAAGGCGTTGCCCACGGGCGTGGCAATTTGCGTCAATACCGCCGGCAGGCCGATGCCCATGAATGCGGGCAGCGCATCCCGCACCACCGCCCGGCTGGGCAGGCGCAAGAGATCGTGCTTGCGCATGACCATCCACACGCCCAGCGCGACCAGTGCCGAGCGCGCGATCCACTGCGACAGCGCAGCACCATCCAGCCCAAGCCCCAGGCCGAAGATGCACAAGGGATCCAGCATGGCGCTGGCCGCGCCACTGAACAGCGTGAGGGACATGGAGCCCCGCGCGTCACCTACCGCGCGCAGCAATGCGCTGCAACACATGCCCATACCAATCAGCGGCGCGGTGGGTAGCACCTGGCGCGCATAGCGAAGCGCCAAGGCATGGGTCTCACCCTGGGCGCCCAGCAGGTGCAGGCATTCGCCCAGCAGCGGCCACAGCAGTGCCGCCAGCGCCGTCATGCAGGCCAGCATCAGCACCACCGAAGCTCCGCCGAGCAGGCGGGCCTGCGCCCGCTGTCCGCCGCCCAGCGCGCGCGAGGTCAATGCGGAGCATGCGATCGACAAACCGATGGACAGCGAGCTGACAAAAAACAGCAAGGTACCTGCATAGCCAATCGCCGCCGTGAGCACGGGCCGCCCCAGCAGCGAGATATAGAAGAGGCTCACGATATCCACGGCAAACATGGCCGCCAGCCCGACCGCGCTGGCGGCCGTCATGGTCAGTACATGGCGCAGGATGGAGCCGGTGACGAACTTGGGAAGCGGGGCCGTCATGCCAGCGACCAGTCGTATCCCACGGTCAGCGGCGCATGGTCGGAGAAGCGCTGGTCTTTATAGACCGCATGCGAACGGGCCCCGGCAGCCAGTTCCGGTGTGGCGAGGTGGTAGTCCAGGCGCCAGCCCACGTTCTTGGCGTAGGCCTGGCCCCGGTTGCTCCACCAGGTGTAGGCAGCATCGGTCGCGGTGGGTTCAAGTTGGCGGTACACATCGACTATCCCGGCCTCATTCAGCAACTTGCTCATCCACGCGCGTTCTTCCGGCAAGAACCCGGAGTTGTTCTTGTTGCCCTTGAAATTCTTCAGGTCGATTTCCTGGTGGGCGATATTGACGTCTCCGCACAGCACGAATTCACGTTCCTGTTTCAGCGCACAAAGATGCGGATACATGGTCTCCAGGAACCGGTACTTGGCCTGCTGCCGCTCCTCGCCCGACGAGCCGCTGGGAAAGTAGGCGCTGATGATGGAGCGCTTGCGCGTGGGTGTGTCAAATCGCAGCTCCAAATAGCGCCCCTCTGCGTCAAACTCCTGTGAGCCGTAGCCCACACGGATGTCGCTGGGTGTGTGGCGGGTATAAATGCCCACGCCGGAGTAGCCTTTTTTCGCGGCAAAGTGGAAGTAGCCCTGCATCTCCGCCAAGGCGTCCAATCTGCCGACTACGTCCGGCTCCTGGGCCTTCACTTCTTGCACGCACAACGCATCTGGCGCATGGGCCTGCAGCCAGGCTTCCAGCCCTTTGCTGGTGGCTGAGCGAATCCCGTTGAGATTGAGGCTGGTGAGCGTGAACACGGTGGTCTCCAAAAATAAGCGACCCGCTACCGAGCCAGAAGCCAGAAGATACAGGAAGCGGTTTGCACGGCGCGGCAAATAGAATGCGGCCCACGTTTTCTCTACCGCGCTGGCATGTGTCCGCGTTCCAAATTCCCCTATGCCGTCCCCATCAAACACCTTCACCCCCCAGGCCTTTGTCGAATTCGCGCTGCAATCTGGTGTCCTGCGCTTTGGCGAATTCACCACCAAGGCCGGGCGTCTGAGCCCGTATTTTTTCAATGCCGGATTATTTGACGACGGTGCCAAGCTGGGGCGTTTGGCGCAGTTTTATGCGCAGGCGCTGCTTGCCAGCCGAATGGAGTTCGACATGCTCTTCGGCCCTGCTTACAAAGGCATTCCACTGGGCGCGGCGGTGGCCGTCGAGTTGGCGCGTCGGGGGCGCAACCTGCCTTTCGCCTACAACCGCAAAGAAGCCAAGGACCACGGCGAGGGGGGGGCCTTGGTCGGCGCGCCGCTCAAGGGGCGTGTCCTGATCGTCGACGATGTGATGAGTGCCGGCACTGCTGCCCGCGAATCGATTGCCCTGATCCGTGCTGCCGGCGCTGTTCCGTATGGTGTGGCGATTGCGCTGGACCGGCAGGAAATGGCGACCGAAAAGCAGGCGGATGGATCGGTGCGCGATGTGCCCTACAGCGCTGTGCAGTATGTACGCCAGACCCTGGGCCTTCAGGTCTGCGCGATTGCCACGCTGGATGATTTACTGGGCTATTTGCAGACCCACCGTGGCGCTGACATGGACGCACACCAGGCCCGGGTGCAGGCCTACCGGGACCGCTACGGCGTCAGTGCCGCTTAAGCAGAAGCGCCCGCAGCGCGCAGATCCTGCGCCACCTTCTGCAAAACGGAATCCCAGTTGCCGGCCTGTTCTTGCCGGTATACGCGGGTGGCTGGATACCACACGCAGTCGCTGCGGCTCAGCAGCCAGCGCCAATCCGCGCTATGGGTTACCAGAACCCAGCAAGGAACGCCCAGCGCGCCACCGAGGTGGGCCACGCTGGTGTCCACCGATATCAGCAGGTCAAGCTGGGCACAGATAGCGGAGGTGTCCGAGAAGTCGGCGACGGCCTTGGCCATCTGCACCACCCCGTGCTGCGTGAGCACCGCCTGCTCCGTGGCGCTGGGTTGGTATTGCAGGCTCACATAGTCGACATCCGCATCGCGGCCTGACGGTAACAGTGCCATCAGCTGCGCCAAGGGGATGCTGCGTTTGTGGTCGTTCTGGTGGCTGGGACTCCCCCTCCATACCAGCCCTACGCGCATCCGGCTGTTGGCACCTAAGGGCATGGCCCACTGTTGCAGCGCGCTTGGCGGCACCTGGAGATACCGCGCAGGCGCAGGAATGGTCGCCAGCGTGGTTTTGAATAACAGGGGCAGACTCATCAGTAAGACGCGGTAATCGGTCTGTGGGTGTGGGCCGGTGTGCGGCACTATCTCCGCCACGCCGCGAAGCGTCTGCATCACGCCTGCCAATGCCGCGTACACCGCAAACACCACATGCGCCCCCTGATCGGCGAGCAGCGGAAGATAGCGTGCAAACTGGATGCAATCGCCCAACCCTTGCTCACCCAGCACCAGAATACGCTTGCCCGCCAGCGGGGCTGCGCCGTCCCACAGCGGCGTGGCCGTATCGGCCAGCGGCGGGGATGCGCTGTGGTTCACCCAGCGCCATTCGTAGAGTGGCCAGGCCGCGCCGTAATCGCCCAGGGTCAGCAAGGCCAGCGATTTGTTCCACGCAGCCTCGCCCATCGCGGGTTGCAGGGCCAGCGCCTGGTCGAAGGCGGTGATGGCTTCGTCCAGCCGCCCCAGGTCGTGCAGCACGATGCCGCGATTGACATGGGCCTTGGCGAAGTCCGGCTGCAGGGCAATGGCCTGTGCATAACTCTCCAGCGCCGCAGCGTGCTGCTCCAGTTGCCGCTGCACTACACCCAGGTTCAGCCATGCATCGCGGTTGCTGGCATCGAGCACCAATGCCTGCCGGTAAGCCGCCATCGCCTCGTCTGTGCGCCCCAGCGCTTTCAAGGCCAGCCCCCGGTTGTTATGGGCCTGGGCCGAGTGGCCATCGATACCCAGCGCAGCGTCCAGGCACTCCACAGCGGCCTGGGCTTGACCCAGCCCCAGCATGGCCGAACCCATGTCCATGTAGACCTCCGCGCTGGACGGTTTGACTTCCAGTGCGCGGCAACACAGCGTGACCGCTTCGGAAAAATCACTGCGCTGCACCGCAATCCAGGCCAGCCGCCGCAGGCAATCGAAATGCTTGGGGTGGCGCTGTAGCAGGGCTTCGAAAAGCGCTTGGGCGGCTGGTAGGTCGCCGCGCGTGAGCAAGCGCGTCGCTTCTGAGAACTGCTGGTCGTCGCGGGTCACAGCACTGCGTTTCTGCGTGCGCCGCAGCGCGCTAGCCCAGCTTCTTCTTGAGCAAGTCGTTGACCTGCGCCGGATTGGCCTTGCCCTTGCTGGCCTTCATGATGGGGCCGACGAGACCGTTCAAGGCTTTGGCGTTGCCGGCTTTGAATTCTTCGACGTTCTTGGGGTTGGCGGCGAGTACTTCGTCGATGATCTTCTCCAGTTCATTGGAGTCGTTCATTTGTTTGAGGCCTTTGGCTTCGATGATGCTGTCGATCACTGAAGCGGCTTGCGTCACGTCACGTAAGTTGTCGCCAACCGCCACTCTGCTTCTATTCCATAGCGCGTCAACCACTTGCTTGGCTGCGTTGTTGCTGATGGAGTTGTCCGTGATTCGACTGATCAAAGACGCGAGATGCAAGGCGCCGACACGCTCCTGCGCTTGTTCGAACACCATGTCATCCGCATTCATGCGCCGCGACACCTCGCCCATGATCCAGTTGCTGGCCAGTTTGGCCTGGCCGCAGACCTTGGCTGTCTCCTCAAAATACCCCGCCATGGCTTTGCTCTGCGTGAGCGTTGCCGCGTCGTATTCCGGCAAGCCGTAGTCCCGCACCAAGCGCTGCGCCATCACCCACGGCAGTTCCACCATCTCGGCGCGCACGCGCTCTACCCATTCGGGTGCAATCACCAGCGGGGGCAGGTCGGGGTCGGGGAAGTAGCGGTAATCAGCGGCGTCTTCTTTGGTGCGCATGGCGCGGGTCTCGCCGGTGTCGGGGTTGAAGAGCACGGTGGCTTGTTGAATGGCGTGTCCGTCTTCAATTTGCTCGATTTGCCAGCGCACCTCGTAGTCAATCGCCTGCTGCATGAACTTGAAGCTGTTGAGGTTTTTGATCTCACGCCGCGTGCCAAGCGGCGCGCCGGGCTTGCGCACGGACACGTTGGCATCGCAGCGGAAGGAGCCCTCTTGCATATTGCCGTCGCAGACACCGATCCAGGTAACGATTTCGTGCAGCTTTTTGGCATAGGCCACCGCTTCTTCGCTGCTGCGCATGTCGGGCTCGGTGACGATTTCCAGCAGCGGCGTACCGGCGCGGTTCAGGTCGATGCCGGACTGGCCGATAAAGTCTTCATGCAACGATTTGCCCGCGTCTTCTTCCAGATGTGCCCGCACGAGCCGAACGGTTTTGGTCTCGCCGTCCAATAGGAACGACACCGCGCCGCCTTGCACCACCGGAATCTCAAACTGGCTGATCTGGTAGCCCTTGGGCAGATCCGGGTAGAAATAGTTTTTGCGTGCGAACACGCTGCGCGGTGCGATATGCGAACCCAGCGCCAGCCCGAGCTGGATGGCGCATTCAACCGCAGCGCGGTTCATCACCGGCAGCGTGCCGGGCAAAGCCAGGTCAACCGCGCAAGCCTGGGTATTGGGTTCCGCGCCAAAAGCGGTCGAGGCGCGGCTGAAGATTTTGCTGTGGGTGGCAAGTTGGGCATGGGTCTCAAAGCCGATAACGACTTCGTAGCCGTGGACGAGTTTGGCGGCGCTCATGCAGCATCTCCCGGGGCTTGCGTATGGTGGGTGGTGTGCAGCTGAAACTGGTGCGCCACGTTCAGCACGCGCGCCTCGTCCAGGTAGTTGCCGATGAGCTGCATGCCAACCGGCATGCCGCCCTCGGCCCGACCCACCGGCACACTCATGCAG
>CANFHZ010000054.1 GCA_947446885.1 Comamonadaceae bacterium | reverse complement strand
TGCATGCGCTGGGCGATGGCGGCTTTGGAGGTGCCATAGCGGTGCTGGTGTACGTGCGCCCATTCGACGAAAGCATCCGCACGGACCATGGCATCAAACGCGGCGTCGTCCACAAAAAAATATTCCCGGCCGTTCTTCTCCTGGCCCCTTGGCGCGCGGGTGGTGTGCGATACCGATGGGTGCACCTGTGCGTCCAATTCCTGCAAGGCCCGCACCAGGCTGGACTTACCCGCTCCGCTGGGCGCTGCGACAACAAAAAGATTTCCGGGGTAGTCCATTCTGGTGGTCATCAAGGCCGGGCCTTATTCAATGTTTTGTACCTGCTCGCGCATTTGTTCAATCAGGACTTTCATGTCCACCGCAATCCGGGTGAGTTCCAGCGCCGCCGATTTGGAGCCCAGGGTATTGGCCTCCCGGTGCAGCTCCTGGATCAGAAATTCCAGCCGTTTGCCCACTTCGCCCCCGCGTGTGAGCAGGCGGGCAATTTCTTCCAGGTGCGAGTTCAGCCGGGTGATTTCTTCGGCCACGTCGATCCGGATCGCAAAGGCAGTGGCTTCGGCCAAAGCCCGGTCGTGTGCTGTTTCGGGTGCGACGCCGCCTTCGCCCAGGGCCATGGCATCTTTCCAGCGTTCTATAAACCGCCGCCGCTGCTGTTCCACGAGCTGGGGCACCAGCGGTTCGGCCTGCGCCGCCAGGGCGCGCAATTCCTGCACCCGACTCTGCAGCATCTCGCACAGGCGCGCCCCTTCACGGGCCCGCGCATGCGCCAAAGCAGCCACAACTTCTTGCGCCAGGCTGAGAACGTCCGCGCTCCAGTCACGTTGGCTGGATTGTTCGTTGGCCGCCATGCGAATCACATCAGCCACGCCAAGAGGCGTGGCCTGCGGTAGCCATTTGGTGGTGCGGGCCTGAACCTGAACCAGGCGTTTGAGCAGTGCTTCGGAGGGGTCGGCAACGCCGCCCGCATGGGCCGAATCCAGCGAAACCCGTAACTCGACCTTGCCACGTTTGAGCTGGGCGCCGACCGCGTCGCGCAGTGCCGGCTCGAGCTGGCGCAGGTCTTCCGGCAGACGCAATGACAGGTCCAAAAATCGGCTGTTGACACAGCGGATTTCCAGCCCGAGCTGGGCGAATGCGGCACCGCCGGAGTCTGCGGCGTCGGCCTGCGTATTGACGCTGCGTTGCGCGCTTGCGTATCCGGTCATACTGTAAACTGGCACGTCGATTTCCTTCCCTTTGGGGTGTCCTAGGCCGAGAATACCTTGGATTCCCCAGCAATCCCCCGCTTCGGTACGCCGATCCAGCAATGCACCAGCCCGCACCTCTTGCGCCCGGCACGCTTGTGCAGGGATACCGGATCGTGCGCAACCTGGCAATCGGCGGTTTCAGCATCGTGTACCTGGCCACGAATGTGCGCGGGCAGCAGGTTGCCATCAAGGAATATCTGCCCGCCACGCTCTCCAGCCGCGTCCAGGGAACAAGCCAAACCCAAACCAGCCCGGACAAATTGCGCCTGTACCGATTGGGGCTGCAAAGTTTTTTCCACGAAGGCCGGGCACTGGCAGAAATCTCGCATCCCGGCGTCAGCAGCGTGCTGGATTTTTTTGCGGCCAATGGAACGGTCTACATGGTGATGAACGTGTTGCAGGGCAGCAGCCTGCAGGACTTCATCGTCAGTGCCCGCAAGGCGAACGCTCCCGGCAATCTGCAGGAAGCGACGATTTGCTCGCTATTTCAGGAGTTTTTAGGGGCCGTGCGGGTAGTGCATCAGCGCAAATTGCTGCACCTGGACCTCAAGCCCGGCAACATCTTTGTTACCTTGGACGACCGCGTGGTTCTGATTGACTTCGGAGCGGCCCGCCATGCGCTCGATCCGGAAGCGATGGCTTTGCGCCCCATGTACACGCCGGGGTTTGCGGCTCCAGAACTGTATGTGCGCGGTACGCCGCTGGGGCCGTGGACGGATGTGTATTCCCTGGGTGCCTGTCTGTATTCCTGCATGCGCGGTTACCCGCCCATGGACGTACCGACCCGGCGCAGGACCGATAACCTGTCTGCGCACCTGGAGCGGCTGCGGGGCGTGTATTCGGACGGCTTGCGTGATCTGGTGGGGCGTTGCCTGTCTTTGGAGCCGGGGCTGCGACCGCAATCGGTGCTGGAGTTGCAGAAGGCTTTGCCCGCGAATTTTGCGCGGTCACAATAGGCCATGGACTCGGATACACGGTCGTTGGAGCGGATATGACATTCTCGGTGGCACAGACCAGCTACATCGGTGGACGTGCGCGCAACGAGGACCGCAGTGCCTATTGCTACACATCGCAAGCCGTGCTGCTGTTGGTGGCAGACGGGCTCGGCGGCTACCCTTTGGGCGAGGTGGCAGCCCAAATGGCGGTGGATTGCATGGTGGCCTGTTTCCAGCGCCACACCAAGCCCCGCGTAGAAGACCGTAAAGCGTTTTTCATGCGTGCCTTCCTGACCGCCCATTACGAAGTGTTGCGCTATGCCGTGGTGCGTTCCATGGGCACGCCCCCGCGTACCACGCTGGTGGCCGCTCTGGTGCAGGACGGGCAGGTTCAATGGGCGCACTGCGGCGACAGCCGCCTGTATTGGGTGCGGGGCGATGCGGTCTTGGCACGTACGGCCGACCACGCTGGTCCTGAGCGGCGCCACGCTGAGCTGGTCGATGGGCCGGTGCGCCAGGTTTTATATAGCTGCATCGGGGCGCCGTCCCTGCCGCGCGTGGATGTGACCGAGCCGGTAGCGCTGGAGCAGGGCGACAAACTGCTTTTATGCAGCGACGGTTTGTGGGGGCCTTTGAATGACGCCGAGATCGCCCGCGCCATGGCCCATTTGCCGCCCCATGCGGCCACCGAAACGCTGGTGCGCCGCGCCCACCGCCAGGCTGGCGCCCGTAGCGATAACCTGACTGCGCTGGCGCTTGAATGGCAGCCGCTGCAAAAGTCGATTGACGATGCCCATACCGATCTCGATGACACGACCGGCTGGGTGTGTGAAAGTTCTGCGCCAGCCGTTTCGGAGCCCCCCACCGACTTGGATACCGACGAGCTGATTGCCGCCATTACGGTCTTGCGCGACAGCTTTGGACCACCTGTCGCAAGGCCACCTGTGGCGCCGACCGAATAAATTTTTTCTAACCGAGTTCACGCATGACACTTGCCTCCCGCCTCCACCGCGCCCCCGACGCCTTGCGCCCGGTCTCCATCACCCGCGGCTATACCGCCCACGCTGAAGGATCGGTACTGATTGCCTTTGGCGGCACCAAAGTGCTGTGCACCGCCTCGGTGGAAGAGCGCGTGCCCCCGCATAAGCGCGGCAGCGGCGAGGGCTGGGTCACCGCTGAATACGGCATGCTGCCGCGCTCCACCCACACCCGCAGCGACCGCGAAGCCGCCAAAGGCAAGCAAAGCGGACGCACGCAGGAAATCCAGCGCCTAATCGGCCGCTCCATGCGCGCGGTATTTGATTTGCAACTGCTTGGCGAGCGAACGATTGCGCTGGACTGCGACGTGATCCAGGCCGACGGCGGCACCCGTACTGCGGCGATCACCGGTGCTTTTGTCGCCGCCCAGGACGCCGTGAGCTGGCTGCTGCGCCAGGGCAAGATCACGCAGTCGCCCATCAAGGAGGCGGTGGCGGCGATTTCGGTGGGCATTGTTCAGGGCGTACCGCTGCTGGATTTGGAATACACCGAGGACTCCGCCTGCGACACCGATATGAACGTGGTCATGACCGGTGCGGGCCATTTTGTGGAAGTGCAGGGCACGGCCGAAGGTGCGGCATTCACACGCACGGAAATGCAGGCGCTGCTGGATTTGGCTGACAAAGGCATTACCGAATTGCTGGCCTTGCAACAAGCCGCGCTGGGGCAGCCGCTGCCGGGCCACTGATTCAAAAGATTGCATTTATGCAACTGGTTCTGGCGTCCAACAACCGGGGCAAGCTCAACGAGTTACAGGACTTGTTCGCGCCCTTGGGTGTAGAGCTGGTCGCGCAGGGAGCTTTGGGCGTGCCCGAGTCGCCCGAGCCCTACCGCACCTTTGTCGAAAACGCGCTGGCCAAGGCGCGCAATGCGGCGCAGCATACGGGCCTGCCGGCGCTGGCCGACGACGCGGGTTTGTGCGTCAACGCGTTCGGTGGCTTGCCCGGCGTGGATACCGCTTTTTACGCAATGCAATACGGCTATGCCAAGGGCGATAACAACAACGTGAGCGCCTTGCTGGAGCAGATGCAGGGCCAGACCGACCGCCGCGCCGCGCTGGTCAGTACGCTGGTGGCGCTGCGCAGCGCCGATGACCCCGAGCCGCTGATTGCTGTGGGCCGTGCCGCCGGAGAAATCACCCGCGAACGCATAGGCGCAAACGGCTTCGGGTTTGACCCGGTACTGTGGGTTCCTGCCCTGGGCAAGACCTTTGCGCAACTCGACCCCGCCGTCAAAAACGCCCACAGCCACCGGGGGCAGGCGGCGCAGCTGATGTTGGCCATGATGCGCGAGCGCTGGTTCGCATGATTCCCATCCTGGCGCAGGCGGACGCTGACCAAGCGCAGGCGGCTGTTCCAGATCTGGCTGCGCTGATGCGGCCCGGCACGCTGCAATTACAGGGTTTGCCTCCGCTGTCTTTGTATGTGCACATTCCCTGGTGCTTGCGCAAATGCCCTTATTGCGATTTCAACTCCCATGCCCATGCGTCCGGTAATCTGCCGCAGCAGGCGTACACGCAGGCGCTACTGCTCGACCTGGAAGCCGCGCTGCCGCTGGTCTGGGGCCGGGTGATCCACAGCGTGTTCATAGGCGGCGGTACGCCCAGCCTTTTTGACCCCCACACCATTGGCACGCTGATCGGCGACATCCGCGCCCGCCTGCGCTTGGCGCCGGACTGCGAGATCACCATGGAGGCCAACCCGGGTACCTTTGAAAAGGAGCGTTTCCGCGACTTTGCCGGGGCCGGGGTGACCCGCTTGTCGATTGGTGTGCAGAGCTTTCACGACGGACATTTGCAGGCGCTGGGCCGGGTGCATGACCGGGCGCAATCGCTGGCTGCGGTGGAAGAGGCGGCGCAGGCTTTTGCCACATTCAATCTGGACCTGATGTATGCATTGCCCGGCCAGACGCTGGACGACTTGCAGGCCGATTTGGCCACCGCGCTGGCCTTTGCGCCGCCGCACCTGTCGATCTACCAGCTCACGCTGGAGCCCAATACCTATTTCGCCACCCACCCGCCGGTTTTGCCCAGCGACGATACGGCTTACGACATGCTGGACCACATCAGCGCGGCTGCGCAGGCTGCGGGCTTGGAGCGTTATGAGGTCTCGGCCTACGCGCGCCCACACCACGCCTGTTGGCACAACCGCAACTACTGGGAGTTTGGCGATTACCTCGGCATTGGTGCCGGGGCACACAGCAAACTCAGCTTCCCCCACCGCGTGATCCGACAGGTGCGCGTCCGCGACCCGGCGCTGTACATGCAGCGCGCGCAGGCGGGCGGTGGAAGCTCCACGGTGACGCAAAGCCGCGAGGTGAGCCGTGCGGATTTGCCCTTTGAATTCATGCTCAATGCGCTGCGTTTGAAAGATGGGTTTGCGCTGGCTTTATTCAGCGAGCGCACTGGCTTGCCAGTGAGCGCCATAGCAGCCGGTTTGCGTGCAGGGCAGGAACGTGGCTTGTTAGAGGCGGACCTGGTGCACGTGCGACCCACGCCGCGCGGATTTGATTTTTTGAACGATGTGCACAGTCTGTTTTTACCCTGATCGTGCCGCTGCAGCACCTCAGGCAAATGCTTGCAACACGTTGGCTACGTTCACCCCGACCGCCTCCACTGCATAACCGCCTTCGAACACGATGACGGTGGGGAGTCCTGCCTTGGCGATGCGTTCGCCCATACGCAGGAAATCTTCGCTGTGCAGCTTGAAGCCGCTGATCGGATCCTGCGCGAAGGTATCCACCCCCAGCGAGAGAACGAGCGCCTGCGCGCCGTAGTCGGTGACGGCACGCAGGCCTTCCTCCAAGGCCTGTGACCAGGCCGCATAGTCCGTGCCGCGCGCCAGCGGCAGGTTCAGGTTGGCTCCCAAACTCGCGCCTGCGCCGCGCTCATCCGCGTGGCCGAGATAGAACGGATATTCGGTGCGCGGGTCACCGTGGATGCTGGCAAAGAACACGTCAGCACGGTCATAAAAAATGGATTGCGTGCCGTTGCCGTGGTGGTAATCCACGTCCAGCACGGCCACCCGATCCAGCCCCTGGTCGCGCAGATACTGGGCCGCCAACGCTGCGTTATTGATAAAGCAGTAGCCCCCGAAATAGCCCGCACCTGCGTGGTGTCCAGGCGGGCGCGTCAGCGCAAAGGCAGCCCGCTCGCCTGCCAACACGGCGGCAGCCGCACTCAGCGCGCAATCGGCACCGCTGCGCGCAGCTTGCCATGTGCCTGCGGTCAGCGGTGTGCCGGCGTCAAAGCAATACAGGCCCAGGCGGGCGGAGAAGTTGCCGGGTTCGCGGTCGGTGCGGCCATCGGCGCCAGGCCATACGCTGGGCAAAACGTCGCGTGTGGCGTTGGCCGGGTCCAGCGCCAGCCATTGCTGCCACGCGGTTTGCAGAAATGCCAGATACCGTGGCGTATGAATACGTGCCAGCGCGCTGTCGTCAAAGGGCCGCGGTGCCAGAACTTCGCCGAAGTTTATGCGCCGCATTTCCTGTAGCACCAGATCCGCCCGCGCAGGCACTTCGAAGCAGGGCACCAAGGCACCACGGAACATCTCCGACTGGCCGGCGTGCGCCGCGTGGTCGTGATTGAAATAGATCTTCATGGCGCATTCTCGCCAGCGCCGGGCCTCTGCGCTAGCGATTGATTTTGAAAAATCCCCATCCGTGGTCGTATACGTGGCCTTTCGCGGTATTTTTCTCCAGGCAACGCAAAGTCCCATTTCCCATAAATTCCGCAATCGCCTGGTTCACGCCACCAGCACCGAAAACCTCGCACCAATCGTCGATGCAAATCAAAGCATCGTCGGCGGCGAGTTTCATGCAATTAACGATGTCCATGTAGGGCACCGGGTGGGTGTGGCCCCCGTCAATGAAAATGAAATCAAACTTCATGTTGTATGCCTGACCCAAGCGAGGGATAAGGTCCAGACTACTGCCAATGATCAGGGTATGACGATCCGGAAAGACTTTGTCGATAATGGGTTTGGCCAACAAAACTGTCGGGTGTTCCCCAATGTCCACGCTTACGAGAGAAACATCATCACGCGACGAAAGGACGGTGGCGGCGGAAAGTCCGCAGTTGAATCCGATCTCCAAGCACCTACTCCCGGAGGCAATGCCGTTTACGGCAGCTTGTATGGATTTGATCTGGGCGTCCATGATTTCTCCCTCGGTAAGAGCAAAATTGCGGGACGCCAAATAATGAAGTAATTTGGGCGGTTTCACGAAATCAGGCAAAAACCTGGGGTGGAAATATTCTTGATGGTTGATGGGTGTCATGACGATTTTCGACAAAAATTGATTCTAGTTGGGTAGGGTGCTTCTGCCGTTGCTGGACTGATGTAGCGCCGCAAATATTCGCCAATAAAATGGGTGGACGACAACTAATTTTGCATAAATTAAATTCATAAAAAGTACTTAAATTTTAGAGTTCCTTGCTATCGAGAGCTTGTGCTTATAGGTAGATATATTTCCTAGAAAGTCTGTTAAATTAATGGGTTGGGAATGCCTTGCGCAGCGGGAATTAAGCATATTTATTCGAAAAATATAATGATAGTATTTTATATGGTTGCATTCTTTAAAGGTAAATTATGAAAAGTATCGCACTTGATCTAGGTTGCGGCGCCAACCCCAAAAATCCCTTTGGTGCTGAGGTGGTTTATGGAATTGATATACGTGAAGATATTGGAAACAACATACATAAAGCGGATCTGGTGATTGAGCCGATACCATTTCCAGATAACCATTTTGATTTCATTACAGCGCATGACTTTATAGAGCATATTCCCAGGGTTATTTATATGCCCCAAAGAAAAAATCCATTTGTAGATTTAATGAGTGAGATTTGGCGTGTGCTCAAAATCGATGGAAAATTTTACTCCCATACCCCTGCCTTTCCTCATATGGCCGCATTCAGTGATCCCACCCATGTAAATATCATCACGGAGAGCACCTTCCCCATGTATTTTGACGATGTGCATCGTTGGGGATCGACCTACGGCTTTCGAGGTGCATTTAAAATTGAGGCTCAACGCTGGGATGGCGTGCATTTGGAGTCGATATTAGTAAAGAAAAATATTCAATAACCTTCCACTTGGCTGAAAATTGAGTGTTTGGCTATATTTATTATGCTTAATATCCTTTACCGCTGCTCACCCCATGAGCTCGAATCGCCGCCGACGCGGCAAGGCCGGCCTTCTTGGTTTTCTAAAAAGGCGTGCTTTAACTCTCTGCACGCATCCTTGCAAAAAAATGAATTTAAGGACGGTACAGAGTTACTGGTGATTGCTGACGGAGGAAGGTCGGCGCTAACCCAGCATATTGAGGAGTTTGGCTACCCCATTCAATATATTGACGCCAATTCAAATTTGGGCTCGTTGAAAATTCAAATCGAGCTCTCGAAGCAGGTTCCTGGCGACGTTTATTTCTTGGAAGATGATTATTTGCATTTGCCCGATGCGATTAGTAATATTGTTTCTGCTGTCGCAAGTTTTGGTCTCGTTACCGGATATGACCATATAGACCGATATACCCGTACCGATGACATTGAGTATAAACAGCAGATTTACTTGTCTGGCACGCGGCATTGGCGCGTATCGGAGTCCACTACGGGTACTTTTGCGATCCGCCGGGATCTTTTGAACTCGGCATACCCATTGATTGACAGCGTGTTTTCGCAAGGCATGGACCGCTTGCTGTTCAGGCAGTTTCATGCCTACAACTACCGGTTGTTCAGTGCTATGCCAGGGCTGACGACGCATGTGCACGAACCGTATATGTCGCCTTTTGTCGATTGGCAAGGCCTCAGCGAATCCTGCGCCGATCTGTTTTGAATGTATTTGGTCTGTGCTAAAGTCCGTCGGAAATTGCACGGTAAGATTCCATTTTTATTTTAATTAAATATGACAAAAAATCAGCAATATGCACAGTTGGTCGATCAAGGTAATTTTCCATCTGAAGTCTCCGTCCCATTAGATGATTTTTTCCGGGATGACCGTGGAGAAATCCTGAATGTTCTGCTCACGCCCATCACCAGTGTGGCGCGAATCAGCTCGAAAGCGGGTACGGTTCGCGCCAACCATTACCACAAGACAGATTGGCACTATGCGTTTGTTGAGAGCGGACAGATTTTGTATTTCGAGCGTGAGATTGGTGCGACGGTGGTGCCCGCGCCACAGGTCTTCAACCCAGGCCAGATGTTTTTCACCCGGCCAAACGTCGAACATGCCATGTTGTTCTCGCAAGATTCGGTTTTTTACACCTTTGCGAAAAACGTGCGCAGCCATGACAACCACGAATCCGATGTGGAGCGGGTCTCCTTCGTGACGCCAGAGCTTATCGCCCGCTATATGCCATGAGTTACCGGATTCGCACCAGCTGCCGCTTGTGCGGTAGTCCGGAGCTCGACACCGTTTTAACGCTGACGCCTACCCCGGCTGCCAATGAGTTTGTGGCACCCGACCAAGCAGGGCTTACACAGCAAGAGTTCCCCCTGTACCTGAGTCGATGCGCGGCCTGCGGCCATGTTCAGCTCCCTGTGGTTGTGTCCCCAGAATTGCTTTTTTCCAACTACGTGTACGTGTCGGGAACCAGCCCGAGTTTTGTGCGCCATTTTGAAGAATATGCGCGTGAGACGATTGAGCGATTTGGCCTTCAAAGCGGTGACTTGGTGGTGGACATCGGCAGCAATGACGGCACCTTGCTGCGCTTTTTTCAAAGCGCCGGGATGCGGGTGCTGGGTGTGGATCCTGCCCGGCGGATTGCAGAGGAGGCCACCGCCAGTGGCGTCGATACCTTGTGCGCCTTTTTCGACCGCGGCACTGCAGCGCAGATTCTGGCCGCACATGGCCCTGCAACGCTGGTCTTGGCGAACAATGTTTTTGCCCATGCTGACGATTTGCGTGAAATTGCTGTTGGCGTTAAAGACCTGCTTGACCCGCGGCGCGGGCACTTTGTTTTCGAGGTTCAGTATTTGGTTGACATGGTGCAAAAGACATTGTTTGACATGGTCTATCACGAGCATTTGTCCTACCACTCCATTGAGCCGCTGATCCCATTTTTCGAGTCGCTGGACATGTCGCTTGTTGACGTGAAGCCGGTGGTTACGCACGGGGGATCGATTCGTGTGGTCGTTCAGCCGGGCGTAGGCATGCAGACCTCCGAGCGCATGGCGCAGTGTCTGGCTGATGAACGCGTGGTGCTATCCGGCGATCCCTACGCGGCCATGTTCCAGCGTATTGAACGTGCAAGCCAAGCCTTGCGTGATGCGCTGCAGCAGTCAAAGGGCAAGGTGGTCGGTTATGGCGCTCCTGCCAAGTTGACGACTTTGATGTACCAGTTTGGTATCGGGGCTGATCAGATTGCCTATGTGGTGGATGACAGCCCTTGGAAGCAGGGCCTGCTCACACCAGGCACGCACATTCCGGTTGCGTCTGCGGAACGGCTCATGGAGGCGGGCGAGCGGCCCGACTGCATCGTGATTTTTGCCTGGAACTTCGCTGATCAGATTATCAGTAAATATCCCCAATTCAAAGGTTCTTTTGTTGTTCCTTTGCCAGAATTTAAAAAGGTTTGAATATGACTTCGTTTTTGCTCCAAAGTGATATTGAAGAAATCGTCGCCAATATGTCGATAGGCTCGCTTAGCGAGTTTGGCGGAAAACATATCTTGTTGACGGGCGGGCGCGGATTTTTAGGGCGTTACTTCACCGCCGTATTCCAGCATCTGAATCTCAAGCTGCTCAAAGACAATCCGGTACGTTTGACGGTGATGGACAATCTAATTTCCGCCGGCCCCGAAGGCGCGCAGATCCCAACGATTGACCATATTACGTTTCTTCAGCACGACTGTATTAAGCCTTTACCGGATATCGGAAAGGTGGATTTCATTTTGCATGCGGCCGGCATTGCCAGCCCCGCTCATTACCGCAAATACCCGCTTGAGACGCTGGAGGTGGCTACGACGGGATTGAAGAATTCCTTGGAGCTGGCTCGACAAAACCCGGGTTGCCGGATTGCTTTTTTCTCCAGTTCGGAAATTTACGGCGACCCTGACAAATTGAATATCCCGACGCGCGAAAGTTATCGCGGTAATGTCGCCTGCCTGGGGCCGCGCGCCTGTTACGACATGAGCAAGCGTTTGGGCGAGACCCTGGTGCAGATATACCACCAGCAATATGGTGTGCATGGAACCATTATTCGCCCTTTCAATGTCTATGGCCCCGGCATGCAGAAGACCGATTACCGTGTTTTGCCGAATTTCGGCGCCCGTTTGATGGAAGGCAAGCCCTTGCAGATTTATGGGCACGGCGATCAGACCCGTACCTTCTGCTACGTGACCGATGCCATTGGCGGATTTTTGCGGGTGCTGATGGAGGGTGTTCCCGGCGAGCCCTACAACATTGGCAACCCCTCGCCGGAAATCAGCATGAAGGCGCTTGCGGTCGAAGTGGCCCGCGCCCTGGGCCGGGACAAGGTTGACTTTGACGTGGTCGATTACCCGGACACCTACCCGGCGGACGAGCCCAACCGCCGCTGCCCTGACATCAGCAAGGCGGCCCAGCAACTGGGCTATGCCCCGCGCGTCGGTCTGGAAGACGGACTGAAGCGTTTTTTTGATTGGGCGCAAGTCGCGTTTGTCTGAGGGCCTGCGCGTGCTGCGCCTCGGCCTGGTGGGTTTTGGAAAGTGGGGGCGTAATTACGTGCGTGCCGCGTTGGCGGCAGGAAATGCCCAGGTATGTGAAGTGGTGTTGCCCGAGGGTTCTATGCGCGCAGAAGAGGCGCGCGGCCAGGGACTGCAGGTGCGGCACGGCATCGACGATCTGGCTGTTGACGCCGTCGTTGTGGCCGCCCATCCATCCACAGCGCCCGATTTGTGTGAGCAACTCTTGCGCCGTGGAATTCCGGTGATGGTGGAAAAGCCAGCGGCCTTGTCCGTGGACGCGGCGCAGCGCATAGTCGCTGCGGCGCAGCGGTCGAAACCGGTTTGCCTGGTGGCGCATCAGCACCTGTTTGCCACCGCCTACGAGCACATCCGCAGTCATGTGCAGGTCGATGGCGATACCCGCATCATTACCCGCGCCGGAGGACCGGGACCTTACCGCGATTACCCGCCCTTGTGGGATTACGGCCCCCATGATGCCGCCATGATTTGGGGGCTGGTTGGCACAGACCCTCTGCACATCGCCATGCAGCAGCGCGTGGGCACTGCAGGAAGCCACCTCTGGCTGAACATGCAATTTGCTGGCGGTGCCAGCGCCGCGTGCGAAATCTGGAACGACGGCGCCCCTAAGTCGCGGTATTTCCAGGTGCAAACCGCTGCGGGCGATTGGATTTACGACGATGTGGACCCGCAAGGGCGTCTGCAGTTCCAGGGGCGCTACCTGGATATTCCGTATGAGCCCCCCCTGACCCGCGCGCTCCGGTGCTTTGCCGATGCAGTCATATGCGGGGGAACGGATGACGACCGTTTCGGCGCCCATTGGGCCCTGCGGGTGGCAGACTGGCTCAGCAGGGCGCAGGATGCTGCCACTCCTGTGGCCTAGTCCGCCTGCCTGACGGTTGGTCGACAGGCCGCGGGCACGAAACGTGCATTACTCCCGCATTTGGCATATCTGATTGCGTGGATGACTGCGCCGCACGCCCTGAAACTGCCTGTGGGGCGGGGCGGAGACACGCGGCGCGTACAGCGCGCCAGGCAGGTCTGCCACATGGTGATCAATTTCGGACAGGAATACCTGGATTAGGTGACACGTACATGCGAAGCAAAAGCAAAATTCCGGCAAAAGCCGCCGCGATGGATCCCTTGACGACGGCCATGAACCTGTATCAACAGGGGAAATTGCACGAGTCCGAGACGCTGTTCAAGCGCATTTTGACGGTGGCACCTGACAACAATGTCGCCCTTTATTCTTTGACGCTGCTCTTGCTGAACAGTAAACGCTTTGACGAGGCGATCCAATTCGCGGTGTCGGGCACCGACTCCAACCCCGACTTTGCGCCGCTGTGGCTGATCCGGGCCGCAACGCACAAAGAATTGCACCAGATTGATGATTCTTTGCGTTGTTATGACAAGGCCATTGAACTCAATCCCAAATACATAGAGGCGCTGATCAACAGCGGCGCCATCTTGCGGGATTTGCACAGGCACAAGGAATCGCTGGAGCGCTTCCGGCGCGTGCTGGATATTGACCCGAATTACGAAAGCGCCCTGGGTAATTACGGCATTCTCCTCACCGAA
Organism: Comamonadaceae bacterium; assembly: GCA_947446885.1. Classification (GTDB taxonomy): domain Bacteria; phylum Pseudomonadota; class Gammaproteobacteria; order Burkholderiales; family Burkholderiaceae_C; genus Allorhodoferax. Next base: position 3,608 of record CANFHZ010000054.1, on the reverse strand, counting down.
TTCAAATTACTCCCCGAGGCGATTGCGGTATTCCAGCGTCTGCTCGCCATCAACCCGGAATACCCGTTTGGCCCGGGATTGCTGACCTATGAGCGCATGCATATTTGTGACTGGACGGATCTTGAAAAAGACACAGCGCTGATCACCGATGGCATCCATGCAGGCAAGAAAACCTGCAAAACCCTGGGATACATGGCCTTGTCCGACGCGGCGGACGACCACTACCAATGCGCCAAGATATTTGCCGGGGCGCAGTTCCCCAGCCGTTACCCGCCGGTTTGGAAGGGCGAGAAATACACGCATGAGCGGATCCGGATTGCCTACATCTCGCCCGATTTGCGTGAGCATCCGGTAGGGCATTTGATGGCCGGTGTGATTGAAAACCACGACCGCAGCCGGTATGAAATCATTTGCGTGTCGATTGGTGTGGACGACAACAGCAGCTTGCGTGCGCGTTTTATCGCAGCTTCAGATCACTTCATTGTGGGCAAAGACATGCCCACGCCCCAGATTGCCAAGTTGCTGCGTGACATGGAGGTGGATATTGCCGTCGATTTGGCTGGCTACACCACCGATTCCCGTACCGATATTTTTCTGCACCGCCCGGCTCCGGTTCAGGTGAATTACCTGGGCTATCCCGGCACCATGGCCTTGGAGTGTTACGACTACATCATTGCGGACCGCACCGTGTTGCCGCCAGAACAGGCCATCCATTATTCGGAGAAGCCGGCCTACCTCGATTACTGCTATTTGCCCATCGCATCAGGTGTGGATGTGGCCGAGCCCTTGCCGCGCAGCGAATACGGCCTGCCCGAGCGGGGCTTTGTGTTCTGCGCCTTCAGCCACGATTACAAGGTACACCCCAAGGTGTTCGATATCTGGATGCGGCTGTTGCATGCCCATCCGGGCAGCGTGTTCTGGTTGATGTCGCGCAACGACGTGACCCGCCAGAACCTGCGTGACCAGGCGCAGGCGCGGGGGATTGATCCGCAGCGGCTGGTGTTTGCCAGCCGCGTGCCGCGCATCGAAGACCATCTGGCGCGCTACCGCGTGGCGGATTTATTCCTCGACACCTGGCCGTACAACGCCCACACCACGGCGGCTGACGCCTTGTTGTCCGGCTTACCGGTGGTCACCTACAAAGGGCAGTCCTTTCCATCGCGGGTCGCCGCGAGCCTGCTGGAGTCGCTGGATCTGCCGGAGCTGGCTACGGACTCTTTTGAGAGCTATTTCGAGAAAGCCAATACGCTGGCGCGTGAGCCCGCGCGCCTGCAGGCATTGCGCGACCGTTTGACCCCCGAGCGCTTGAAGGTACATCCCTTTTTTGGCGCTTCGTTCACACGGCGTCTGGAAACTTTGTACGACGACATTGCGGTTTGCGAGGTGCAAGAGCCTGCGGGCGGCCGCGTCACACCACCGCGCCGGGATCCGGTCGTGTCTGCACCCCGTGTCGCGGCAGCTCCGGCAACGGTGCCGACCGCAGCGCTTGCGCCGTCTGCCCAGACACCGCAAGCCGATCTGCAAGAGGCATTGCTGAGCTTCCAAAAAGGCAACTACCCGCAATCTGAAATTTTTGTGCGCGACTGCCTGGCTGCTGACCCGGGCAATACCCACGCGCAGCAGTTGCTGGCTGCGCTGCGCGAGCGATTTGGCATGGGGGAGGGCTTTCGTTTATCTGAAAGCGAACCACGCAGCACGGGGTCGCCGCGTTTTATGCTGATCAAGGCATGGGGTTACGGTTTCTGGAGCGATGTGCACCATGTCGCCACCCAGTTGCTGGTCGCTGAGCTGACGCAGCGTCAACCGATTGTGTTGTGGGGAAAAAATTCCCTGTTCCGCAGCGGTGCTGAGACGGACGCGTTCAGCCACTTCTTCAGACCGGTGGCTGCGGCAAGCCTGGACCAGGTGCCGATTACTGCCAGCGTGTATCCGGCTAAGTGGAATGCCCTGAACCTGTTTGAGGAAGACTTGAACAAGTGGAGCGGCCCCGACGCGCGGGTTGCGGCGCAATACCTGTTCGCGCGCGATGAGACGCTGGTGGTGAGTGACTTTTATTCCACGCTGCATTCCATCCTGCCCTGGATAGACAGCAGTTCCGCCTATTTCGGCAAAAGCGAAGACGCCATTTATGCGGAGTTGTTCCAGAAGTACTTGAAGCCGGTGCCGCGTTTGCAGTTTCTGATTGACGACTTTTACCGCCGCAACATGGAAGGGCGCAATTGGGTGGCAGTGCATGTGCGTGGCAGCGACAAGGTGGCGGAGTCTCCGCATTTGGCGCAAACCAATGCGGGCTATGAGCCCTACCTCAAACGGATTCTGGAACTTAACCCCGATATCGGTATCTTCTTGTTGACCGATACGCAACAAATTTTCGATGACTTCACGCGCCGCTACGGCGAGCGCGTGCTCAGTACCAGCGCCAGCCGTAGCGCCAACACCACCGGCGTGCACATGAGCGGTGGCGATGGCAACAGCCTCGGTGACGAGGTATTGATGGATGCCTACCTAGCCGCCCGCTGCGACTATTTCCTGGGGAATATGGAGTCGAATGTCTCGGTGGCCATTGCCAGCCTGAAGGCTTGGCCCGGTGGATTCAGTTTCTTGCTGGGTCAGAAAAACGTGCGTGGCAAAAACATTTTCATTCACCGGAATCAGTGAACTGATGGCTACGCAGACCGCTTCCGATTGCTACCACGCAGCCATTGCCGATGCGCAGACCGGGAAATTTGACGCATCAATGCGCCATATCCGGCAGGCTATTGTTCTGAATCCCGCCGATATCAATTACCGGATTTACAAAGCCTATGTGCATTTCCTTCTTGGTGAGCATGAGCAGTCGGTAGGGAATTACGACGAATGCCTGGCAGCTAATCCGGAGTTGCAAAATGTGTGGAGCAGCCGCAACCAGGTGATTCAAAAATGCGCCGACACCCGTTCGCTGGAACTGGGCTGCGGAATCCATCTGAAAAACAGCATGCAGGCCAAAGAGGCCTACGGCATCGATATCCGGGAAGACCTTGGCAAGAATATTCACAAGGCCGACCTTTCGCTGGAGCGGATTCCTTTCCCAGACAACCATTTCGACTATGTGATTGCGGAGCATTTCATCGAACACGTTCCACGGCTTATCTATGCCGGACGGCATCGCTACCCGTTTATTGAACTCATGAATGAAGTCTGGCGCGTGCTCAAACCCCACGGACTGTTCCATGCCGTGACGCCGGCCTATCCCCATCCTGAGGCCTTCCAAGACCCCACGCACGTCAACATCATCACCGACAAGACCTTCCCAGCTTATTTTTGCTACGCATTGCCCTGGGCCCACCAATATGGGTTTACCGGCAGGTTCAATTTCACCAAGCAGGAATGGGAAGGCCCGTGCCTGAAAACCTGGATGAACAAAATATCCAAACCCACGGTGCCGGCATGAAAGTAGGCTTTATTCAAAGCGGGGCGATCGGCGACATATTGATCGCGTTGCCTGCAGCCAAATGGTATGCGGACAGGGGTTACGAAGTTTTCTGGCCCATTAACCAAAGCTTTGTGCCCTTCTTTCAAAAGGCCGCACCCTATGTCCAGTTCTTGCCGGTCCCGCCCGACGCGCCGAG
>CANFHZ010000053.1 GCA_947446885.1 Comamonadaceae bacterium | reverse complement strand
GGACGCCATGGGCGTGCAGCGCATGCACGCGGTGGATGTGGACCTGTTCCCGGGGGAAATTGTGGGGGTGGCCGGAGTCGCTGGCAACGGCCAGAGCGAGCTGCTGGACGTCTTGTGCGGCCTGCGCGTGCCCCAGAGCGGCAGCCTGGAGCTGGGCGGAATGGGCTATGCAGCGCCCACCTGGCTGGATCCGCACCAGGCCCGCGCCCTGGGCCTGGCACACGTGCCCGAAGACCGCCATGCGCGTGCGCTGGTGATGGAGTTTGCGGCCTGGGAATCGGCCGTGCTGGGCTATGAGGACAGGCCCGAATACAGCCGCGGCCCCTGGATGCGCGGACACGCGATGCACACCGCAACCGCTGCGCTGATGGAACGCTTTGATGTACGGCCCCGCAACGTGCGCCTCAGGAGCAGCAAGTTCTCAGGCGGCAACCAGCAAAAGCTGGTGCTCGCCCGCGAACTCGGGCAGGCACCACGCATCCTTCTGGTGGGCCAGCCCACACGCGGCGTGGATATCGGTGCCATTGAGTTCATCTACGCCCAGCTGCGGGCGCTGCGCGACGCGGGCGGCGCGATTCTGCTGGTATCCAGCGAGCTCGACGAAATTCTGGCCCTCGCAGACCGTGTTTTGGTGATGAGCCAGGGCCGCATCACGGGAGCCCTGGCGATCGGAGAGTGCACCGAAGACCGCCTGGGCCTGCTGATGGCAGGTAGCGGAGCATGAAGCAGACGCTGCCGCGTTGGGCGGATCTGGCACTGTTGCCCGCCCTGTGCCTGGCCGTGGCCTTGCTGGTGGCGGGCGCGGTAGTGGCGCTGGTAGGCCAAAGCCCGGCGCAGGTGCTGGCAGCGCTGGTGCACGGCGCATTCGGCAGCGCGCGGGGTCTGAGTTACACGCTGTACTACACCACCAGCTTTATCTTCACCGGCCTGGCCGTAGCAGTGGCTTTTCACGGAGGTCTTTTCAACATCGGCGGTGAAGGCCAGGCCACACTGGGCGGCCTGGGCGTGGCCCTGGTGGCGCTGGCCTGGGCGCCGCTGCTACCGGCCTGGGCCATGCTGCCGCTGATGGTGCTGGCAGGTGCATTGTTCGGCATGGTCTGGGCCGCGGTTCCCGCGTATTTGCAGGCCTACCGGGGCAGCCATGTGGTGATCACCACCATCATGTTCAATTTCCTCGCCAGCACGCTGCTGGTGTATCTGCTGGTCAACCACCTGCGTCCGCCCGGCAATATGGCGATTGAAAGCATGCCCTTTGCGCCGTCGGCCCAGCTGCCCTCGGCGCAGGCGGCCTTGGCCTGGGTGGGGGTGGACTGGCCGTCGTCCCCGCTGAACACGAGTTTTTTGCTGGCCCTGCTGGCCTGTTTGGCGGTGTACCTGTTTGTGTGGCACACCCGCGCGGGCTACCGGCTGCGCGCAGTTGGCGCCAGCCCGCAGGCCGCGGCCTACGCCGGGATTCGACCCGCGCGCCAAGTGATTCTGGCCATGGCCATTTCCGGCGCGCTGGCCGGTTTGGTGGGGATGAACGAGGTCGCCGGTGTCAGCGGCAAGCTGGTGCTGGAATTTGTCAGCGGCGCGGGCTTTACCGGCATTGCCGTGGCGCTGATGGGGCGCAACCACCCGGTGGGCATCCTGCTGTCCAGCCTGTTATTCGGCGCGCTTTTCCAGGGCGGGGCCGAAGTAGCGTTTGACGTGCCGGGTTTCAGCCGCGACATGGTGGTGATGTTGCAGGGTTTTGTGGTGCTGTTCTCGGGGGCCATGACCTATGCCATCGCGCCGCCGCTGGCATGGGCGCTGCGGGCTGTCGGTCTTAACGGAGCGCAGCATGGATGAGGTGCTGATCGCCTCGGTGCTGGCGTCCAGCGTGCGCCTGGCCACGCCGCTGATTCTGTGCGCGCTGGCCGGTTTGTTTGCCGAGCGCTCGGGCGTGGTGGATATCGGCCTCGAAGGAAAAATGCTGTTCGCCGCCTTTGCCGCCGGTGCGGCGGGCGCGGCCAGCGGCTCCTGGATGCTGGCGCTGGCTGCCGCCATGGCAGTAGGCGTGGCGCTGTCCATGCTGCACGGGCTGGCCTGTGTGCGCTTTCCGGGCGACCAGGTGGTCTCGGGCGTGGCAGTCAACATCATCGCTGCCGGGCTGACCGTGGTGTTGGGCATCGCCTGGTTCCACCAGGGCGGACAAACCCCTCCGTTGGCCTCCGGCGTCCGCCTGCAGCCGCTGCTACCGCAGGCCGGGGACGCGCTGGCCTTTGTGCCGCTACTGGGACGGGTCGTGGGCGAGGCGCTGCTGGGGCACAGCGGGCTGGTTTACGCGGCGTATGCGCTGGTGCCTGCAAGCGGGTGGCTGCTGTTTCGCACCCGCTTTGGCCTGCGGCTGCGGGCGGTGGGCGAGAACCCGCAGATGGTGGATGCCGCCGGCGTCTCCGTGGCCGGGCTGCGCTACCGCGCGCTGCTGCTCAACGGCCTGCTCTGCGGGCTGGCAGGCAGCTACCTGGTATTGGCCCAAAGCGCGAGTTTTTCGCCGCACATGACCGCCGGGCGCGGCTTCATGGCGCTGGCCGCACTCATCTTTGGGCGCTGGCAGCCCGCAGGGGCGCTGTGGGCCTGCCTGTTGTTTGGATTTTTGGACGCTATCGCCATGCGCCTGCAAGGTGTGACGCTGCCCGGCATCGGCGTGGTGCCGGTGCAGGCCATACAAGCCCTGCCCTACCTGCTCACGGTCATCTTGCTGGCTGGCTTCATCGGCAAAGCCGTCGCCCCCAAGGCCAGCGGCAAACCCTATGTCAAAGAACGCTAGCTTGCACGCAAGACCGGTATCACGGTAAGATTCTTACCACGCAGAAGTAAGGATTACCATGAAAATCACCAGCAAAGGGCAGGTCACGATTCCGCAGGCGGTGCGCGAGAAGGCCGGTCTGCATCCACACAGCGAGGTCGAATTCGAGGTGCGCGAGAACGGCGAGGTCATCTTGCGCGCCATCACCGCCCCGGCGACCAGCGCCCGCGCCGCCTTCGCCCGCGTACGCGGCAGCGCCAATGCACTGCAGTTCAAAGACATGGGGACTGACGAGTTCATGGCATTTTTGCGGGCCTGAACCGTGGCACGCACCACCCTAGGCGTGGCAGAGCCCGACGCGCGCTATCTGGTCCGGGCGCTACCGCGCGGCACACTGGTGGACAGCTGCGTTCTGATCGACGTGCTGGCCGACGACGCGCAATGGGCCGACTGGTCGCTGGACCAGCTGGAGCACTGCGCCGCGCTGGGGCCGCTGGTCATCAACCAGCTGATCCTGGCGGAACTCAGCCCCCGCTTTGAGCGGGCCAGCGATCTGGAAGCGGCCTTGGCCGGTCTGCCGCTGGTGCGCGAAGCCCTGCCCTGGGACGCCGCCTTTCTGGCGGGCCAGGCCTTCAAGGTCTACCGCCAGGCGCAGGGCAACAAATCCTCGCCCATGCCGGACTTCTATATCGGCGCGCACGCGCTGGTCGGCAATCTGCGGCTGCTCACGCGGGATGCGGCGCGTTATCGCAGTTACTTTCCGAATCTGGCGGTGGTGGCACCGTAGACCGAAAGGCACCGAGAAAGCTCAGCCCCCCAGAAGCTCCCAGCGCTCCAGCGCTGCCATCAATTCACCATCGATATCGGCCGCACGCTGGGTGCGTTGCAGGGCCAGTGCGTTATCGCGGGCGTACAGGCTGCCATCGGCGAGCTCGGCGTGGATGGCGACTTGCTCGGCCTCCAGGGCGGCGATGTGCGCTGGCAGGGATTCGAGTTCGCGCTGTTCTTTGTAGCTGAGCTTGCGGGTTTTGGCGGCGGGCGCCGCAGGTGTTGGCGGGGGTGGAGCCGGGGCTTTGGTGGTCTCGCTGCGTTCGTAATGAAAAGCCTGCGCGCCCTTTTGGCCTTTGGCCTGCGCAATCGCGTTGGCGCGCTTACTTTGAATCAACCAGTCTTGCACGCCACCTTCAAACTCGCGCCAGCGCGCATCGCCCTCAAAAGCAATGGTGCTGGTGACCACGTTGTCCAAAAAAGTCCTGTCGTGGCTGACCAGAAACACTGTGCCGTCGTAGTTTTGCAGCAGGTCTTCGAGCAGCTCCAGCGTGTCAATGTCCAGGTCGTTGGTCGGCTCGTCGAGCACCAGCACATTGGCCGGGCGCGCAAAGAGGCGCGCCAGCAGCAGGCGGTTGCGTTCGCCGCCGCTGAGGGACCGCACGGGCGAATTGGCGCGTGCGGGTGAGAACAAAAAGTCGCCCAGATAGCTTTTGACGTGCTGGCGGCGGTTGCCGATCTCAATCCACTCGCTGCCCGGGCTGATGAAGTCTTCCAGCGTGGCGTCCATGTCCAGCGCGTTGCGCATCTGGTCGAAATAGGCCACCGAAATATTCGCACCCTGGCGCACCGTGCCCCAGGGGCTGTGGCCAGGCTCGGGCGCGGGGGCGTTGGCGGGGGCCGGGTCGGGCTGCAGCTCGCCCAGAATCAGTTTGAGCAGCGTGGTTTTGCCCGCGCCGTTGGGCCCGAGCAGGCCGATTTTGTCGCCACGCAAAATCGTGGCCGAGAAGTCGTGCACGATTTTGCGCTCGCCAAAAGTCTTGGACACATGTGTCAACTCGGCCACCAGTTTGCCGCTGACGGCACCGCTGTTGACATCCATGTTGACGCTGCCTACCACTTCGCGGCGCGCCTCGCGGGCGGCGCGTAAATTGTCCAGGCGCACGATGCGTGCCGTAGCCCGGGTGCGGCGGGCTTCAACGCCCTTGCGAATCCACACTTCTTCCTGCGCCAAGAGCTTGTCCGCGCGGGCATTGATCACCGCCTCTTGCGCGAGTTGCTCTTCTTTTTGCAGCAGATAGGCCGCAAAGTTACCGGGATAAGACAGCAGCTTGCCGCGGTCCAACTCCACGATGCGGGTGGCCACGTTGTCCAAAAACGAGCGGTCGTGGGTGATGGTGATGATGCTGCCCTTGAAGTCGACCAGCAGACCTTCCAGCCACTCAATTGAATCCAGATCCAGATGGTTGGTGGGCTCATCGAGCAAGAGCACCTCGGGCTGCGCCACCAGCGCCTGCGCCAGTGCCACGCGCTTTTTAGTACCACCCGAGAGGGTGCTGACGATGGCGTCGGGACGCAGATGCAGACGCTGCAAGGTTTCGCCCACGCGCTGTTCCCAGTTCCAGCCGTCGAGCGACTCGATCTCGCTTTGCATGGCGTCCAAATCGCCATGTCCCAGCGAATATTCCTCAATCAGGTAGCGCACCCGCTGCAGGCCTTCGGCCACCGCATCGAAAACGCTGGAGGCTGCATCCAGCTGCGGCTCTTGCGCAACGTAGGCGATGCGGGTGTTGCTTTGCACCTGTAACAAGCCGTCGTCGGGCTTTTCCAGCCCGGCCAGGATCTTGAGCATGGACGATTTGCCGGTGCCGTTGCGTCCGATCAAGCCGACGCGTTCCGCTGTTTCCAATGAAAAACCTGCATGGTCCAGCAGGGGTACGTGCCCAAAAGCGAGTTGGGCGTCCAGAAGGGTAATCAATGCCATGTTGGCGGGGATTATCCTTTGCAGGTTTTACACAACCGGATACCGCTATGACGCACCAGAACCAACGGGTCTTGATCACCGCAGCCGCATCCGGCATCGGCTTGGTCATGGCCGACGCATTTGCCGCAGCCGGTGCCCGTGTGTACATCTGCGACGCCGATGCTGCAGCACTGCACGCTGCGCTGGACGTGCGCCCCCACTTGGCCGGAATGGTGTGTGATGTGGCGCAGGAGGCGCAGGTGCGCGCGCTATTTGCACAAGCCACCACGCACCTGGGCGGGCTGGACATCATGGTCAGCAACGCCGGCGTATCCGGCCCCACGGCAAACGTGGAAGACATGGCATTTGCCGACTGGCAACGCTGCATCGCGGTAAACCTGGATTCGGTGTTTTTATGCGCGCACTTTGCCGCGCCGATATTCCGCGCGCAAGGCAGCGGCTCCATCGTCAATATGTCGTCCACCGCCGGGCTCTTCGGCCTGCCGCAGCGTGCGCCTTACACGGCGGCTAAATGGGCGATTCGTGGCCTGACCAAAGCACTGGCGCAAGAACTCGGGCCAGCGGGGGTGCGGGTGAATTGCATTTGCCCGGGCTCGGTCGAAGGTGATCGCATGGACCGTGTGATCGCCGCACAGGCAGCCGCCACCGGAACCACATTGGAAGCGGTGCGCGATGAACTCACACGCACCGTGTCGCTGCGCACCTTCGTCTCGGCGCAGGACATCGCCAACATGGCCTTGTTTGTCACTTCAGCCGCCGGCGCGCGCATCAGCGGCCAGGAGCTGGTGGTGGACGGACACACCGAGACCTTTTGACACAGGCCTGCGGTGCGCCGCCGATGCAGCGGCTGTTTATTTGCTGCTGGGGAAGCTGAACACCGTACCCTCGCGCACGCCCGCCGAGGGCCAGCGCTGGGTGATGGTTTTGCGCTTGGTGTAGAAGCGCACCGCATCCGGGCCGTAGGCGTGCAAATCGCCAAACAGCGAACGCTTCCAACCGCCAAACGAGTGGTAGGCCACGGGCACTGGCAGCGGCACATTGACGCCCACCATGCCGACCAAAATGTTGTCGGTGAAATAGCGCGCGGCCTCACCATCGCGGGTGAAGATGCAGGTGCCGTTGCCGTACTCGTGGGCGTCGATCAGGTCCATCGCCTCTTGCAGCGTCTTCACGCGCACGACGCCGAGAACCGGCCCGAAAATTTCTTCCTGGTAAATCTTCATACCGGGCTTGACGTTGTCAAACAAGCAGGGGGCCAAAAAGTAACCGTCTTCGTGTCCGGCGACTTTCACACCACGGCCATCGACCAACAAGGTCGCGCCTTCGGCAACACCTTGATCGACATAGCCCTTGACCTTCTCGAAATGCGGCTTGGTCACCAGCGGGCCCATATCACTCTTGGCATCAAAACCGGAGCCCACGGTCATCTTGGCGATCTCGGCCTTGAGGCCGGCAATCACGGCATCCGCCGTTGCGTCACCCACCGCCACCACCAAGGGAATCGCCATGCAGCGTTCGCCGCAAGAGCCGAATGCCGCGCCCATCAAGGCGTTCACCGCATTAGGCACATCCGCATCGGGCATCACCACGGCGTGGTTCTTGGCACCGCCTAGTGCTTGCACGCGCTTGCCATGCTTGCAGCCTTCTGTATAAATGTATTCTGCAATCGGGGTAGAGCCAACAAAGCTCACGGCTTTGACGCGCGGATCCGTCAGCAGCGTATCCACGGCCTCTTTGTCGCCATTCACCACGTTCAGCACGCCAGGGGGCAAGCCCGCTTCAAGCGCCAGTTCGGCAATGCGCAGGGTGCTGGTCGGGTCGCGTTCAGACGGTTTCAAAATGAAGCAGTTGCCACAGGCCACGGCCATGGGCCACATCCACAGCGGCACCATCGCAGGGAAGTTAAAGGGCGTGATGCCGGCAGTCACCCCAAGTGCCTGGAATTCGCTCCACGAATCAATCGCGGGGCCCACATTTTTGCTGTGCTCGCCCTTGAGCAGTTCCGGTGCGTACGAGGCGTATTCCACGTTTTCGATGCCGCGCTGCAGTTCACCCATGGCGTCGCTGAGCACCTTGCCGTGTTCGGCGGTAATCATGTGGCAGATTTCGTCCGCGTGCTTTTCCAGCAATACCTTCAAGTTGCCCATCACGCGGGCGCGCTTGAGGGGCGGCGTGTTGCGCCAGGCCGGGAATGCCGCCTGTGCGTTGGTAATCGCCTGTTCAACTGTGGCCTTATCAGCCAACAGCACGCGCTTTTCAGCCTTGCCCGTAGCGGGGTTGAAAACGTCTTGCGCGCGGCTGCCAGTAGTTACAGACTTGCCACCGATTAGGTGGCCGACGAGGGGAAGAGAGGACATAAAAACCCAGGTAATTGAAGAACGGAATGAACTGACTAGGCCGTGGCGTTAAAAGCTTCGCCCAGGGCGTTGACCAGGCTGTCGATTTGCGCCTCTGTGACGATGAAGGGCGGCGCGATTTGAATGGTGTCGCCGCCGTAGCGCACATAAAAGCCTTTTTCCAGACACTTCATGGCAACCTCGTAGGGTCGGCGGGCGGGTTCGCCGGGCACATGGGCGAGACTGAAGCCTGCGGCCAGGCCGCAGTTGCGGATATCCACCACGTGCTTGCTGCCTTTGAGGCTGTGCACCGCTTTTTCGAAATACGGGGCAATCGCAGCGACGCGCTCGATCATGTTTTCGCGCACCAGCACGTCCAGCGCCGCAATGCCCGCCGCGCAGGCCACAGGGTGCGCAGAATAGGTGTAGCCGTGGGCAAATTCGAGCATGTACTCCGGGCCGCCGCCTTCCATGAAGGTGTCGTAAATATCTTTCTTGGCCACTACGCAACCCAGTGGCACGGCGCCATTAGTCACCTGCTTGGCCATGTTCAAGATGTCTGGCGTCACGCCGAATGCAGCCGCGCCGGTGTAAGCGCCCAGACGGCCGAAGCCGGTGATGACTTCATCAAATATCAGCAGGATGTTGTTGGCTGTGCAAATTTCGCGCAAGCGCTGCAAGTAACCGACGGGTGGTACCACCACGCCGCCCGAGCCCGACATGGGCTCGACGATGACCGCCGCAATGTTGGACGCATCGTGCAGGGCGATCAAACGCAGCAAATCATCGGCCAGCTCCGCGCCATTCTTGGGCATGCCATGCGAGAAAGCGTTGGACGCCAACTGGGTGTGCGGCAGATGATCCGCCTCCACGCCTTGGCCAAACATCTTGCGGTTGATGACCAAACCGCCCACCGAAATGCCGCCGAAGTTCACGCCGTGGTAGCCCTTCTCGCGGCCGATAAAACGGGTTTTGCTGCCCTGGCCTTTGAGGCGCCAGTAGGCACGCGCCATCTTCAGCGACGTGTCGGCGGACTCGGAGCCCGAACCGGTGAAGAACACGCTGTCCAGGCCGTCGGGTGTGAGTTCTTTGATTTTGTTGGCCAGCTCAAACGACAGGCGGTGGCCGTACTGGAAGCCGGGGGAATATTCCATGGTGCCCAACTGTTTGGCAACCGCCGCCGTGATTTCGGGACGCGAGTGGCCCAGACCGCAGCACCACAGGCCGGAGAGACCGTCCAAAATTTTGCGGCCCCGGTCGTCTGTGTAATACATGCCGTCGGCACTGACCATCATGCGCGGATTGGCCTTGAAGTTGCGGTTACCGGTGTAGGCCATCCAGTGGGCGTCCATCCAGGCCGGGCTTTGGGCGATGGCGCTGGTGGTGGACAGGGGCTCGCCTGCGGTGGTGTCGTTGAGTTTCATGGGGCCTCCAAAAAATAAGGGCGGGGTCGAAAACACGGATGGCGCATTTTCGCGGCTGTTTACGCTTATAAAGCACAGATTATCAATCTTCACTTGCGGGTTTATGCAAACAAATTCGATGGCAGACGGCCCGTCCGCGCGGCGCGCGCCACTGGGCCAGATCAGCGATATGGACTTGCGCCTGCTGCGGGTATTCCGCTCCGTGGTGGACTGCGGCGGCATGGCGGCGGCAGAACTGGAGCTCAATATTGGCGCGTCCACCGTGAGCCGCCATATCAAAGACCTGGAGACGCGCTTGGGCCTGCGCCTATGCAGCCGGGGGCGGGCCGGCTTTGCGCTGACGCCGGAGGGTGCGCACATTTACGCGCAAACCGCGCAGTTGTTTGCCGCTGCGGACGCATTCCGGGCCGGCGTGGACGAAATCCACCAGCGCATGGGCGGCGAATTGCAGGTGGCGGTATTTGACAAAACCGCAAGCAACCCGCACGCACATATTGCCCGCGCGATAGCGCTATTCAGCCAGGCTGCGCCGGACGTGGCCCTCAGTCTGCACGTGGGCACGCTCACTGCCATTGAGCGCGGGGTACTCGACGGACAGTTTCAGGTGGGCATCATTCCCGGCCACCGCAGTTCCAGCGCGCTGGACTATCTGCCGCTTTTCGAAGAAGGCATGCTGCTGTACTGCGGCGCGGGGCACCCGCTTTTCGGCGCTGACCACGGTGCTCTGGACTGGGAATCGATACGTGCCATGCGTTTTGCCGGACTGGGTTACCACTCACCGAATATGGAAGCCAGCCAGCGCTTGCGCTTGCGCCGGGTGGCCACGGGCTTTGACCAGGAGTCGATTGCGACTTTTATCCTGTCCGGCCAGTTTGTGGGGTTTTTACCGGCCCATTACGCCGCCAGCTTTGAGGCAGCAGGGCAGATGCAGGCTATTGCGCCCCATCAATTTCATTACGACTGCGCGTTTTTTGCCATCACCCGCCATGCGCCAGCACCGACCCGCGCGACCCGCTTGTTTCAAAACTGCCTAGCGCAGGCGCACGTGGCCTGAAAAATACAGCTGCCCCGCATGCCGGGCGGCCTCAGATTTGTATGTCTTGGTTTTCCCAGGCGCGCACCCGATTACGGCCGGCCTGTTTGGCGCCGTAGAGGCATTTGTCGACCCGGTCCAGCCATGCCGAGGTCGCTTCCCCGGACTGGTATTGCGCAACGCCGAAACTGCAGGTCACGATGATGTCCTGCCCGCGCACATGCAGGGGCCCGGCAGCGATTGCGACGCGCACACGCTCCGCGGTGCCGACCGCCTGATCCTGGTCAGTACCTGGCAGCACCAGCACGAACTCCTCGCCGCCGTAACGAACCACCCAGTCCACGCTTTCACGGATCTCCCGGCGCATGATGGCGCTGACGTGGCACAGGACTTGATCGCCCACAGAATGGCCATGCTTGTCGTTTACACGTTTGAAAAAATCAATGTCCGCAAACACCAGTGTCAGAGGCCGCTGAAGGCGCTCAGCGCGCTCGGCCTCTTCCACGATGCGCTCGTTGAAGAGGCGGCGGTTGTAACAAGCGGTGAGCGGATCCATGATGGAGAGCTGGTGAATCGACTCCATGGCCGACTGCAAGGCGTTGGTACGGCTTTCGACTTCGGCATCGAGCTCGCGCATACGCAGATCGATCTTTTGGTGCAAGGTCTGAAATCCCTCCACAACCATGTCGATTTCGTCTTTGCGGCGATCCTCCCCGCGCCCGACGGACTGCATCTGTTTGCTGCGCTGCTGGGGCGAGCCCGTGACGTATTCCAGAACATGGCGCAGTGGACGCTCAACCTCGCGCTTGAGCAAAAGAATGATCAAGCAGCACAGAATCAGATAGCCGACCAGGGTGAAACCGACCGATCGCCCGATCTCCAAGTACAAAAATGAGAGATCGGGAACCAGCTCCAATGTGCCGATGGAGACTTCATGGTCATTGGGTTGGGCCAGGTTGAACATGCGTGCATTCGGGCGGCCGTGCAGGGCGGGGTTACCGGCCTCAAAGACGGCGCCCACATCGGCGGTGAGGCGCGCATAGGCAATGTAGGGCCGCTGGCTGATATGGGCCAGCTGGCGTTCAATCGCCATGGGCTCGGCATCCCAGACGCTGACGGCCAACAGCGGCAGCTGCGTCTCTCCGATGAGCAAGAGACTTTTGTCAAACTCCTCGGACATATGGTGCCAGGAGTACCAGCCCTGCGCTACGCAAATGGTCAACACGCACACCACGCTGTACACGGTGATCCGCTGGATCAAGCGCCTGGTAACCGACTGCACTTCGATATCAGCCACTGCTCAGCCCCTGGTGTTCAGCAGTTGCTGAAATTCGAAGTTGTAGCGCGTCAGCTGGGGATTCTGAAATTTGCTGAATCGCTTGAAGTCAATGGCATCAAAGCGTCCCTCGCCAAAAAGTTTCACGAAGCGCGCAGACAGCGCCAGATCGAACAGATTGAACATGGGCTGCGTCATCTCCAGGCCTTCAAGGCGGGCAAAGTCATGCCCATTGTGGTGGTCATAGACCACCACCAAAGCCCATGCACCCAGCATGAAGTGCCCCCCGGCCATGGCGCTGAGTTCGCCACTGCGCAAGGCCTCCAACGCTTGGGCAGATGTGCTGATACCGCTGAAAAGCACATCCTGCCCAGGCCTGAGTCCATGGCTGCGCACCGTATCCATGGCCCCGAAGGCAGCGTCGTCGTTGGCCGTCCACACCAAGCGGGTTTGCGGGTGGCGCTTGAGCAGCCACTGCATTTGCTCGGCAGCTTTGTCCCGGCTGAAGCCGCTGAAAACCTCCTGATCCAGCACCACGTCGCCCGCCTCGGCCACAGCGCGCCGCATACCTTGGGCAAGCAAATACGAGGAGGCACTCAACCTGTCACCGTTGATCGCCAGCATATGCACCGTACCGCGACCCCATGTGCTTGCACGCGCCTTGCGGATCAAAGCCTTGGCTGTTGCATAGCCCGCATCATCGGCGCGCGGCTCCAGCGTTCCCAGCCAAAGCTTGTAGCGCTCGCGCGGCGCGCCGCTGAGCTTGCGTTGCGACAAGTCGGAAATACCGTTAAAAACCATCAGAACCGGAATACCGGCCCCGTCCAGAATGCGCAAGCAGGCCGGCCCGTAGCCGCCTTCGTTATCCAGCAATACGTAATCCGGTCGGCGTGCCTGGGGCCGGCTGGCAATGTCGCGCGCCACTTCAAGGGCTTTGGCGTGGTCGTGTTCCAGATAGGTGACCTCCAAAGCGATACCCAGTTTGAAGGCTGCGGCCTGCATGGCCTGGCTCACGGTAACCCAGTAGGCTTCGCTGGATTTACCCGGATTGATAAAAGTGACCGATAGACACCAGCCGCTCAGTGGAAAGAGCAAGGCACACGCAAGCCAACACGCATGAACGGCAAGAACCGAAGCCCGTTGGTATATCGCAAGCAGCGCGCGCACATTCCCCCCGAAGATGCCATTGGACAGCCTCACCCCCTTGGGCGTGGCGTAGTGCATTCTAAGTAGCGGTTTGCGGCAGCTGGCCCGTGATGCCCCTGGGGGGGGAGGTCATCCCTGCGTTTGGCAAAAATGCCGCTCTTAGCGGGACGCGTTGGCATCGGCCACGGTGAGGGCGGTCATATTGACGATGCGGCGCACCGTGGTGCTGGCCGTCAGAATATGAACCGGCTTGGCAGCGCCCAGTAGAACCGGCCCGATGGCGATATTCCCGCCCGCCGCCGTCTTGAGCAGGTTGTACGAGATGTTGGCCGCATCAATATTGGGACACACCAGCAGATTGGCGTCGCCATGCAGTGTGCTTTGCGGCATTTGCACGCTGCGCGCCCCGCTGTCCAACGCGATGTCACCGTGCATTTCCCCATCCACGTCCAGCCAGGGTGCCTGGGTCTGGATCAAGCCCAATGCCTCGCGCATCTTGATGGCGCTGGGCTCATTGCTGCTGCCAAAGTTGGAATGACTCAGCAGCGCCGCTTTGGGCTTGAAACCGAAACGCAGCATTTCCTCGGCAGCCATGATGGTGATCTCGGCAATCTGCGCGGCACTGGGGTCGTAGTTGACATGGGTGTCGACCAAAAAAACCTGGCGCCCCGGCAACAGCAATCCGTTCATGCAGGCATAGGCATTGACCGTGTCCGCACCAGAAGACCCAACGCGCACGCGCTTGCCAATGACCTGATCTACATAGTGCAGATGCAAGGCTGTGGTGCCCCAGGTTCCGCAAATCAGGCCGTCGACGTCGCCCTTGTGCAGCAGCATCGCGCCAATCAGCGTCAAGCGCCGGCGCATCTCGATCTTGGCCACTTGAACCGTGACACCTTTGCGCTGGGTCATCTCGAAATAGGTTTGCCAGAAGTCGCGGTAGCGGTGGTCCTGTTCCACGTTGACTACGGCGTAATCCTGGCCTTCGCGCAGGCGCAGACCGAATTTCTCGATGCGCTCACGGATGATGGCCGGGCGCCCGATCAGGGTCGGCAGCGCCAAGCCCTCGTCCACCACAATTTGCGCCGCGCGCAGCACACGCTCTTCTTCGCCTTCGGCGTAGGCCACGCGTTTTTTGAGTGCCGTCTTGGCTGCCGAAAAAATCGGCTTCATGGTCGTGCCCGACGCATAGACAAAGCTTTGCAGGCGCTCGCGGTACGCATCCATGTCGGTAATCGGCCGCAGCGCCACACCGCTGTCCACCGCAGCCTGGGCCACTGCAGGGGCAATCACCATCATGAGGCGCGGGTCAAAGGGCTTGGGAATCAGGTATTCCGGACCAAACGCCAGTTGCTCACCAGCGTAGGCGGCTGCAACCACCTCGTTTTGCTCGGCCTGCGCCAGTTCGGCAATCGCATGCACCGCGGCAATTTCCATCTCGACCGTGATGGTGGACGCACCGGCGTCCAGCGCGCCCCGGAAGATGTACGGGAAACACAAAACGTTGTTGACTTGGTTGTGGTAATCGGTTCGCCCGGTGGCCATGATGGCGTCATCACGCACGGCCTTGACTTCTTCGGGCAGGATCTCGGGCGTCGGGTTGGCCAGGGCAAAGATCAAAGGCTTGGCCGCCATGGAAGCCACCATATCGGGCTTGAGCACGCCACCGGCCGACAGACCCAAAAAGATGTCGGCGCCCACCATCACCTCGCGCAAGGTACGGGCGCTGGTCTTTTGGGCAAACACAATTTTGTCCTCGTCCATCAGCTCGGTGCGCCCCTCGTACACCACACCAGCCAGGTCGGTCACAAAAATGTTTTCACGCGGGATACCCAGCTTGACCAGCAAGCCCAGGCAGGCCAAGGCCGCAGCGCCCGCGCCTGACGTCACCAGCTTGACTTTGCGGGGATCTTTGCCCACCACGCGCAGGCCGTTGAGCAGGGCCGCACCCACCACAATCGCCGTGCCGTGCTGGTCATCATGGAAGACCGGGATCTTCATGCGCTCGCGCAATTTGCGCTCGACGTAAAAACAATCGGGCGCTTTGATGTCTTCCAGATTGATGCCGCCAAAAGTGGGCTCCAGCGAGGCAATGATGTCAACCAGCTTGTCCAGATCGTGTTTTTCGTTGATCTCGATATCAAACACATCGATACCGGCAAACTTCTTGAACAGGACGCCCTTGCCCTCCATGACCGGTTTGGCTGCCAGCGGGCCGATATCGCCCAGGCCAAGTACCGCTGTTCCGTTGGTGATCACCGCTACCAAATTGCCCCGGCTGGTGTACTTGAAGGCGTTATTCGGATCCTTGACGATCTCCTCGCAGGGTGCGGCCACACCGGGGGAGTAGGCCAGCGCCAAATCGTGCTGGTTGATCAGCTGCTTGGTGGCGGCAATCGAAATCTTGCCGGGCGCGGGGTACTGGTGGTAATCCAGCGCCGCCTGGCGCTGCGAGGCGGGCTTGCTCGGCTCGGCAGGAGTCCCGTGGACGGTGGCGGGGGGCTTGGTGCTCATCGGGAATCCTCTTTTTTATGCCTGGAAGAAAGGGCGTGCTGCCAATCAGTATGACCGCGCCGCCAAAGGCGGTGGATTGTAGAGGCGGCCTTCTGACTCCGCCGCCCGCTCAGGGCAGGGTCGCTTTGCTCCACTCCATCCGCTTGGCAGTCTGCTTGCCGGTCAACACAAAGCCCCGCTGCGCACCCGCTGCGTCAATAAAGCGCCAGGCTCCGCCCTCGTGGCCACCGGTGGTCGCTGGGTCTTGGATCCATTGGCCTTGCAGAACCGGGTCGGGTGCCGCAACCGTGATCGGCAAGGCCGGGGTCTTGACCGCCACCGGCATCAGCGGGAACACCAGCGCCGTGGGCGTACCCGCCAGACTTGCCGCCAGGGCCCGCGCGGCATTCATGATAGGCATGACATAGGGCAAAGTGCGTCCGCCTGCGGCGCTGTACTGGGCACAGTCGCCCAAGGCATACACATCCGGCGCATTGGTTTGCAAATGCGCGTCCACCAGCACACCGCGCTGGCAGGCCAATCCCGCCGACGCTGCCAGCGCGGTGTCAGCACGCAAGCCGACGGCGCTGAGCACCAAGTCCGCACCCAGCCGCGTTCCGTCCGACAGGGTGGCCTCGTAGCGGTGCGCGCCGTCAGCGCTGGCGTCCAGACTCTGCACGCTGCGGCCAAAGTGCCAGACCACGCCCAAGCCCTCCAGCGCCTGGCGCAGCTGCGTGCTGGCATCCTCAGGCAACAAAGCCGCCAAAGGCCGCGCAGCCGGATCCACCACCTGTACGGCGAAACCAGCTTGGCTCAGGTCGTTGGCAAATTCGCAGCCGATCAGGCCGGCTCCCACGACCAGAACGGCAGGCGGGCTGCCGTCGGCGCGCTTGGGAAGCGCAGCCACATCCGCGTACAAGCGGCGGAAGTCATCCAGGTGGTTGACACGCTGAACCACCTGGGCGGCGTCTCCGGCTATGGGCACACGAATCGGGGTGGCACCGGTGGCCAATACCAGCCGGCTGTAAGCCAGGGTGCGGACGCTGCCACTCTGCTGCAGGCTCAGGGTATGGGCTTGCGTGTCAATCGACTGCACCGTGGCATGCGTGTGCAGCGTGATCTGCAGGTTTGCGGCCATGGCAGCGGCCGGGGTGGTGACCAGCTGCTCCGGGCTGCGCTTTTGCCCGAAAGCGTTGGACAGCGTCGGCTTGGCGTAAAAGTCGCCACTATCGCGGGTAACCAGGACGATGGGCACGGACGCATCGAGCTTGCGCAACTCACGCGCCGTGGTCCAGGCCGCCAGACCGGCCCCGACAAGAACGACCGGAGCCGCGCTGCCCGCACTCATACCTGAACCACTTCGAAGTCCGCCTTGGCAACGCCGCAATCCGGGCAGGCCCAATCCTCAGGCACATCCGCCCACAAGGTTCCGGGGGCGATGGCGTCTTCCGGACGGCCCACCGCTTCGTCATAGACAAAGCCACACACAATGCACATATAGGTTTTCATGGTCAATTTCTCGCTTCAATTCGTTGACAGGTTGATAGATTGCTTGGTTCACAAATAGTCTTGCGCGGGTCTCTCAGCCGGCAACTTTGGCCAATTGCGCTTTGTAATGGTTGGCGTGGCGCTCTTCCACTTTGGCCAGCGCAGCAAAGCGTTTTTGCGCAGTACGCAGGGTTGCCGTGAACTGGGCTGCGTGCAGCTTGGACTCGGTAATTTGTTCGTCCATCTCGGCCACGGCGGCGGCGTTGCCCTCGCGCTCGGCGGTAGCGCGAAAACCGGGGTACATCTCGCTGTATTCGTAGGTTTCGCCGTCGATGGCGATTTGCAGTGCGGCGGCAGGCGTCAGGCTGGCTTTGGGATACAGCAAATCGAGGTGACCGAAGGCATGCATGACCTCCTGGTCGGCGGTTTCTTCAAATACACGGGCGGTGTCTTCGTCTCCAGCGGCACGGGCGATCCGGGCGAAGTAGCGGTACTTGATGTGTGCCATGGACTCGCCGGCAAAGGCGGCCTCCAGGTTGGCGAGGGTGGTGATTTCGGGGCGGGTCGTGGCGGTCATCATGGACTCCTGTGATTAATTAAATAAATCGGAACAGGAAGAATGATAGGGTAATTTAATAATTTAAGCCAATTGGCATTGGCTAATTGATTGATAGGCGCTATGGACCAACACCAACCGAACTACGCACGCATCAGCGCCTCAATCGCGTCGGGCTCCACCGGCACGCCACGGCTGATCAGCTCGCAAGCGCTTTCGGTGACGATGGCGTCGTCCTCGATGCGGATGCCAATGCCATGGAAGTGCTCCGGCACCCCTGCTGCGGCACGCACATAAATGCCAGGCTCTATGGTCAGCACCATGCCAGGGCGCAAGATGCGGGCCGGGCGGCTGATGATGTCCTGCCCGGTCAGCGCGTCGCGGCGAACGCTGGTCTGGCCGATCTCGGAAGGCTCGGTGTAGGCCCCGCAGTCATGCACATCCATGCCCAACCAGTGGCCGGTGCGGTGCATGTAAAACGGAAAGTACGCGCGCTTTTCAATCACGTCGTCGACGGTGCCGACCACATTGGCGTCGAGCAAACCCACATCCAACATGCCCTGGGCCAGCACCTTGACGGT
>CANFHZ010000052.1 GCA_947446885.1 Comamonadaceae bacterium | reverse complement strand
TTCAGCGGCAGCAGCGCGTAATCCTCGTCCTGCCGGGGATTGGCTTTGTAGGAGTGGGCCAGATCCAATTCAATGCGCGCCATCTCAGAGCCCTCCCCGCGCCGCGCCGCGTTGCACATCCACCGGAGCACGCATCAGCGCACCCTGCGCGTCAAACAGGTACACGTCCTGCGGACTGAAATACATGGTCACCGCAGCGCCCAGCTCAAAGTAATGCACGCCCACCAGCTGCGCCACCACCGCGCCCAAGGGCGTGCTGAGGTGGACAAAGGTGTCGGAGCCTGAAATTTCGGCCAGCTCGGCCACACCGGCCAGGGCTATATCACCGGCTTGGGCTTGCACGTGCAGCGCGCTCGCGCGCAAACCGGCGGTCAATGCACCGACGCCAAGTGGGCCTTGCCAGGGCAGAGTCAAGGCGCCACCCAATTGCAGGCCGTCAGCCACGGCGCGGGACGCCAGCAGGTTCATGGGTGGGTCGCTGAACGCGCGCGCCACACGGATGGACTGTGGGCGCTGGAAGACCTCAGCCGTCGGGCCGTATTGCAGCAATTCGCCCGCATCCATGACCGCCGTGTAGCCCCCCAGCAGCAAGGCCTCGCCCGGCTCGGTGGTGGCGTAGACCACGGTGGAATTCGACGCCGCAAACAAAGCCGTGAGCTCGTCGCGCAATTCTTCGCGCAGCTTGTAATCCAGATTAACCAAGGGTTCGTCAAGCAGCAGGAGCGGCGCATCCTTGGCCAGGGCACGCGCCAGCGCCACCCGCTGCTGCTGGCCGCCGGACAATGCGGCGGGGTAGCGGTCCAGAAACATCTCAATGTGCAGTTTCTGCGCCAGTGCCTGCACGCGTTGGGCGATGTCGGTATCGCCGCGCAGCTTGAGGGGCGAGGCGATGTTGTCGAACACCGTCATGGAGGGGTAGTTGATGAACTGCTGGTAGACCATGGACACATTGCGCTGGCGCACCGGCACGCCCACCACATCGACGCCGTCAACCCGCACGCTGCCCGTCGTAGGCGCGTCCAAGCCGGCCATGATGCGCATCAGGCTGGTCTTGCCCGCCCGCGTGGCGCCCAGCAAAATCGTGACCGCGCCCGGGCGCAAGGCCAAATCCAGCCCGTATAGCCAGGTTTGTGCCCCCACTTTTTTGCTGATACCCCGAAGATCCAACTCCATCACAAATCCCTGCGTGTGTGTCTGCCTTGCTGCACTTTGGTGCATTACTAGGGGAATTATTGTTCGCATTGGTTCTTTTCTATTCGGTGTTTACCCTAGGTTTTTTCCTTTCTGTTCGATTTAAAGTCGCCGCATGAACCCCAATCCCCGCCAACTGACGCTGATGGACGTGGTTAAAACCCAGGGATCGGCTACGGTGGAACAGCTCGCCGACACCCTGGGCGTGACCTTACAAACCGTGCGCCGCGACGTGCAGCGCCTGGCCGACGAAGGGCTGCTGGCGCGCTTCCATGGCGGCGTGCGGGTGCCCAGCTCCACGGTGGAAAACATCGCGTACCGCCAGCGCGAGGTGCTGAACGCCCCCGGCAAAGCCAGTATTGCTCGCGCCGTGGCCGCCGCCGTACCCAATGGGTGCTCGCTGATATTGAACATCGGCACCACGGTGGAAGCCGTCGCCCGCGAACTGGTCAACCACAGCGGTCTGCGCGTGATCACCAACAACCTGAACGTTGCGGGCATCCTGAGCGCCAACCCGCAGTGCGAAGTCATCGTGGTGGGCGGCGTGGTGCGCGCACGCGATCGGGGCATCGTGGGCGAGGCGGCGATGGACTTCATCCGCCAGTTCAAAGTCGACATCGCCCTGATCGGCATCTCGGCGATTGAGCCAGACGGCTCTTTACGCGACTTTGACTTCCGCGAGGTCAAGGTCTCGCAAAGCATCATCGCCCACGCCCGCGAAGTCTGGCTGGCCGCCGACAGCAGCAAATTCACGCGCTCGGCCATGGTCGAAGTGGCACCCTTGTCGGCCATTGACCGCCTGTTCAGCGACGCCACCCCGCCCGACCCTTTTCCCCAGCTGCTGGCCGATGCGCAGGTGCGCTTCGCGCTGGCGTCCTCCTGACCCACCGGCCCCGAAGGCAGCTACGCCATGACCTACATCCTCGCCCTGGACCAAGGCACCACCAGCTCGCGCAGCATCGTGTTCGACGCGCGCGGCAACACCGTCGCCATCGCGCAGCAGGAGATCCAGCAGATCTACCCGCAACCGGGCTGGGTGGAGCACAACCCGCTGGAAATCTGGTCCAGCCAGCTCGCCACTGCGCGGCAGGTGCTGGAAAAGGCCGGGATCACGGCCGCGCAGGTGCGCGCCGTGGGCATCACCAACCAGCGCGAAACCACCGTGGTCTGGAACCGGCACACCGGCCAGCCGATCTACAACGCCATTGTTTGGCAGGACCGCCGGGCTGAACCCGCGTGCGCAGCCCTGCGTGCCCAGGGCATGGCCCCGGTCATCCAGCAAAAAACCGGTTTGTTGGTGGACGCGTATTTTTCCGGCACCAAGCTGCAATGGATTTTGGACAACGTGGACGGCGCGCGCGCGCAGGCGCAGGCGGGCGATTTGCTGTTTGGCACGGTGGACGCATGGCTTTTGTGGAAACTCACCGGCGGCGCAGTCCACGCCACCGACGTCAGCAACGCCGCCCGCACCATGCTCTTCAATGTCCATCACAACAACTGGGACAGCGAGTTGCTGGAGGCGCTGCGCATTCCGGCAGGGCTGATGCCGCAAGTCCATGCCAGCGCCAGCCTGTTTGGCGAAGTGCAGGCGGCGCACCTGGGCCACGCCCTGCCGGTGGGCGGCATGGCGGGGGACCAGCAAAGCGCGCTGTTCGGCCAGGCCTCCTTCAGCGCGGGCATGGCCAAAAACACCTATGGCACGGGTTGCTTCATGTTGATGCACACCGGCGCCCAATTTCAAACCTCGGCCAACGGCTTGATTACCACCAGCGCCGCGCAGGCCAGCGCCGTGCCCGAATTTGCGCTTGAAGGCAGCGTCTTTGTCGGCGGGGCGGTGGTGCAGTGGCTGCGTGACGGGCTGGGTGCGATCCAGAACAGCGCGGAAGTGCAGGCGCTGGCCGAATCGGTGCCCGACAACGGCGGCGTGATGGTGGTCCCGGCCTTCACCGGCCTGGGCGCGCCGTACTGGAACCCGGAAGCGCGCGGCACCATCACCGGGCTGACGCGCGGCAGCACCCGCGCGCACATTGCCCGTGCGGCGCTGGAAAGCATCGCCTTCCAAAGTGCTGCGCTGCTGCTGGCCATGGCGCGCGACGCGCAGGCCGCCGGGGCCGCGCCGCTGCGCGAACTGCGGGTAGACGGCGGGGCCTGTGTCAACAACCTGTTGATGCAGTTTCAAGCGGACCTGCTGGGCATCCCCGTGCTGCGCCCTCGGGTCACAGAGACCACGGCGCTGGGCGCGGCCTACCTGGCGGGTTTGAGCACCGGCGTGTACCGCAACACCGGAGAGATTTCCCAGCTCTGGCAAATCGAACGCCGTTTTGAACCGTCCATCAGCCCGAGCGCGGCCGCCACGCTGATGCAGCGTTGGGAGCATGCGGTACGGCAGGCGACTGCTGCCTGAGGCAGTGTCACAACCAGGGCACCCAGCGAGCCCAGCGCATAGCCAGGGCCAGACCGGCCACGCGCCCGGTCTCCACCGTGCACAATGGAACATCGTTTTTTACAAACACCTGAGGAGTCGCGATGAAACTGCTTTCGCAAACGAATACGTGCTTGCGTGGCGCGCTGCTGGCACTGGGCGCTGTCATGAGTGCGGCCGCACCGCTGGCTGCACTGGCTGAGGGCTACCCGGAACGTCCCATCCGCTTTGTCGTTCCCTACCCGCCCGGCGGCGGCACCGACGTGGTCGCACGCATCGTGCAACCAAGGCTGCAAGCGGTGCTGGGCCAATCCATCGTGATCGACAACAAGGGCGGCGCCGGCGGTTCGCTGGGTACCGACGTGGTCGCCAAAGCGGCACCCGACGGCTACACGGTGCTGTTCACCCTGAGCTCGCACACCATCAACCCGGCGATATTCCCCAAGCTGCCCTACGACACGCTGAAAGACTTCGAACCTGTGGGCACGGTCGCCTCACTGCCGCAGCTGCTGGCGGCCAACCCCGGCGTGCCGGTGCGCACGGTAGCCGATCTGGTGGCGCAGGCCAAGGCCGCACCCGACAAGTTTTCCTTCGCCTCGGTGGGCAACGGCTCGCCCGGCCATTTGGCCGGTGAGTTGATGGTGATCCGCACCGGCGCGCAGATGGTGCACATCCCCTACCGGGGCGGCGGCCCGGCGGTGACCGACGTGATGGGCGGCCAGGTGCCGCTGATCTGGGTGTCCATCCCCGCCGCAGCGCAGCAGGTCAAGGCAGGCAAGTTGCGTGCGCTGGCGGTCTCCACCGTCAAGCGCAGCCCGGCTTTCCCGGATGTACCCACCATGCAGGAAGCCGGTGTTGCCGACTTTGAAGTCGATTCCTGGTACGCCATGCTGGTACCGGCCAAAACCCCGCGCGCCGTCATTGACAAGTTGAACAAGGCGCTCAACACCGTGTTAGCCGAACCGGCTGTACGCAACCAGTTGCTCGAGCAGGGTGCCGACGCCGTGGGAGGTACGCCCGAGGCGCTGGGCAAAGTGATTGCCGCCGAGCTACCCAAATGGGCCAAGCTGGCCAAAGACGCCAACATCAAAGCCGACTGAATGGCCCACACCCATGACCCTGCGGCGCTAGCGGCCAAGCCGGAAGTCGCCGCACTGGTAGCGCGTGCACGCGCCGCCCAAACCATCGCCAACGGCTATGACCAAGAGCGTGTGGACGAACTGGTTGCCGCTGCCGGTTGGGCCATCATCGAACCGGCGCGCAACCGTGCCCTGGCCGAGTTGGCCGTCGCGGACACCGGCGTTGGCAATGTGGAAGACAAAGTCCGCAAAAACCACCGTAAAACCCTGGGCCTGCTGCGCGATCTGCACGGGGCCAAATCGGTCGGCGTGATCGCCGAGGACGCCGCCAAGGGCATTACCGAAATCGCCAGACCGGTGGGCGTGGTCTGCGCGGTCACACCGTCGACCAACCCGGCAGCCACACCGGCCAACAAGATCATCAACGCGCTCAAGGGCCGCAACGCGGTCATCGTCGCGCCCTCGCCCAAAGGCTGGGCCACCTGCGCCCAACTGCTGGAATACATCCACACCGCCTTTGACCGCATAGGCGCGCCGCGCGATTTGGTTCAGGTGCTGCCGCAGCCGATTGGCAAAGCGGCCACGCTGGCCCTGATGGCGGCCTGCGACCTGGTGGTGGCCACCGGTTCGCAAGCCAATGTGCGCGCAGCCTATGCCAGCGGCACCCCGGCTTTCGGGGTGGGCGCAGGCAACGTGGCGGGCATAGTGGACGAGACCGCCGACGTGGAATTGGCGGCGGCGCGCATCCTGCGCTCCAAGACTTTTGACAACGCCACCAGCTGCTCATCCGAGAACAGCCTGGTCGTCGTGGACGCGGCGCGTGCGCCGCTGCTGGCGGCGCTGCGGGCAGGCGGCGCGGTGCTGCTGAACGCCGCGCAAAAAGCCGAACTGCAAGCCCTGATGTGGCCGCAGGGCAAGCTCTCCAACGCCGTCATCGGGCAAGACGCCACGGTCATTGCCGAGCGCGCCGGTTGGTCCGCAATTGCCGCCTTGAAACCCCGCGTGCTGCTGGTCGAGGAAGACGGTGTCGGCGAGGACCACCCCTTCTCCGGCGAAAAGCTGTGCCCGGTGCTCAGCGTGTACGCAGCGACAGACTTTGAGCAAGCCATGCAGCGGGTCGAACAGATTTACGCTTTTCAGGGCGCCGGGCATTCGGTGGGCTTGCACAGCGCGCTGCACCAACGGGCGCTGGACCTGGGCTTGCGCCTGCCGGTTTCGCGCGTGATCGTGGACCAGGCGCACTGCATCGCCACCGGCGGCAGTTTTGACAACGGCTTGCCGTTTTCGCTCAGCATGGGCTGCGGCACCTGGGGCAAAAACAATTTCTCCGACAACATGAACTACCGGCATTACCTCAACATCACCCGCGTCGCCCGCCCGATTCCCGAGCGCATGCCGTCCGAGGACGAATTGCTGGGCGGCTACTTCGCCAAGCACGGCCGCGCATGAGCCAGGCCGCCACGGTGCGTGCGCTGATCGCGCAGCAGGCCCGCACCCAAGCGCAGGCCCTGTACGCCCTGGCCACCGAGAGCGCGGACCGCATCGATTACGCGGGCTTGGAACAGCAATGCCAGCGCGTGGCCACGCTGCTGATGGCGCAGGGCACACAGCCGGGCGACACGGTATCCCTGGTCATGCCCAACGGCCTGAACACCCTGCGTCTGTTGCTCGGTGCGCTGCACGGTGGCTGGTGCGTCAACCCGGTGAACCTGCTGTCCAGCGCCGAGCAGATGCGCTACGTGCTGGACCACAGCGACTGCACACTGGTGATTGCCAGCCCCGAATGGGCGGACGCGGTGCGTGCGGTGATCGCCACGCTGGCCCGCCCGGTGGCGCTGCTGGTGTGCAAGGCCGACGATGACGGCACACAGCAGTTGCTCCCAGAACGCCCCACGGTGACGCCTGACCCCGCGCCCGAGGCCATGGCCTTGCTGATGTACACCTCGGGCACTACCGGCGTACCCAAAGGCGTGGTGCTCACCCAGGCCAATCTGGTTGCCAACGCGCACAACATCAGCCGCGAACACGGGCTGGCCCCGCACGACCGCGTGCTGGCCGTGCTGCCGCTCTACCACATCAATGCCTTTGCCGTGACCATGCTGGCCCCGCTGGCCCACGGCGGCAGCCTGGCCATGCCGCCCCGGTTTTCGGCCGGCAGCTTCTGGCAACAAGCCACCAGTAGCGCCTGCACCTGGATCAATGTGGTGCCGACCATGATCTCGTACCTGCTCGAAGGCGCGACTCCGGCGCTGGAGACATTGCGCGGCATCCGCTTTTGCCGCAGCGCATCGGCCGCTTTGCCGCCCGCGCATCTGCAAGCTTTTGAAACCCGCTTTGGCATCGGCGTGATTGAAACCATGGGCCTGACCGAGACGGTCGCGCCCGCCTTCTCCAACCCCTTGGAGCCCGCACTGCGCAAACTGGGCTCGGTCGGGCGCGCCTCGGGCTGCGAGGCCTGCGTGGTCGACGCAAACTTGCAAGCCGTGCCCGATGGCAGCACCGGCGAGATCGCCATCCGTGGCCCGCAGGTGATGCGCGGCTATTACAAAAATGATGTCGCGACGCAAGCCAGCTTCACGCCCGACGGCTGGCTGCGCACCGGTGACCTGGGACACCGCGACGCGGATGGATTTTTCTTTGTGACAGGGCGTATCAAGGAGCTGATCATCAAAGGCGGCGAGAACATCGCGCCGCGTGAAATCGACGAAGTGCTGCTGCGCCACCCCGCCGTGCTGGACGTTGCGGCCACCGGCATCCCCGATACCCATTATGGGCAGGAGATCATGGTGTGCATTGTTCTGCGCGACGGGCAGGCGACCGACGAGGCCACGCTGCGCGACTTTTGCACCACGCATCTGGGCCGCTACAAGACGCCCAAGGTGTTCCACTTTGTGCGCGACTTGCCGCGCGGGCCCTCGGGCAAAGTGCAGCGGCTCAAGCTGCTGGATTGGGTGGCGCGCAGCGCGTAAGGCGTCAGCCGATTTTCACGCGAAGGCCTTGCTCAACTGGTACAGTCCGAACACCAGCAAGGCCAGCGCTGAGACGCCCAGCATGTTGCGCTTCATGCCCGCGCCAAAGCGCGCCGCCAGCCCGAACACCAGCACGATGAGCGCCAGACCACCGAC
This sequence comes from Comamonadaceae bacterium, assembly GCA_947446885.1. GTDB lineage: Bacteria > Pseudomonadota > Gammaproteobacteria > Burkholderiales > Burkholderiaceae_C > Allorhodoferax. The sequence continues at coordinate 10,311 of CANFHZ010000052.1, read as the reverse complement.
GATGGTGGCGTAGAACCCGCCCAGAAAAGCCAGCCCGTGCGCCGGCGACTCCCGCCACCCCGCCACCAATACCGGGCCGGTCACCAGGGTCCAAAAAATATACGGGCCGGGGCTGAGCATATTCATCACCACGGCCTTGCCGATATGCCGCCTGGGCAGCGCCACCGGCTCCGCGCCGGCCTGCGTATCCATAGCCCGCCAGGCGCGAAAAGAGCCAAAAGCCAAATACACAATGAACACGCCGCTGACGCCGTACAAGACCTGCTCCATCCAGGGCGGAACCTGGCTGAGCACCAACAAACACAGCGCGATGATGGGCCCGTCGCTGATCAGCGGCGCCAGCGCCGACGGCAGCGTGCGCCGCCAACCGTGGCTGATCGATTGCGAGATCAAATAAGTTTGAAACGGCCCGGGCTGGGAAGCGGCGGCGAAGCCGAAAGCTGCGCCTTGGAGGAGGTAGAGCCACATACTTGAATTTTAGGTGGGGGCCTGCTCACGCACTTCGGGAAAGCAGACAATGTAAGGAGTTAAAAATAACTGGACAAATGCACAGTCCATGATGAAAATGGAGATGTTCAAGATTTCATACGTAAATACGTAATGAAAGAATCTGAACTTCGAATTCGATTTGAGAGCGATCTCAGAGAGGCTTTTCTGAGTAACTGCAAGCGAGAGGGCCTCACTGCTGCGCAAGTGCGCAGGACTTTCATGCGCTCGTATGTTGAGCAAAAATTTGGTGGGGTTCAGCCGGATTTGTGGCGGAACCGCGATGTTACAAGTCAATTAGATACGGAGAGAATTTAAGATGAGACGCTCGAACGTGGTTCTTGCCACATATCGCAATGAGTACCTGCAAGAGCTTGACCGACTGTCGATTCCGAAGGAAGACAATGGACTCGGTTATGTCTCAGTGTTCTGTGGCGGCGGCGGCCTTGATTTAGGTTTCGCCTCCGCAGGATTCAAGCCGCAGTTTTCATCTGATGTAGTCCCAGCCTACTGCGACACTATCCGCCAAAATTTGGTGGGACATCTTTCAGAGCCGCACGACATCACCACGCTATCCGGAAAGACGGTGCTGGACCGCATCGGTGAGGCCGTAGACGTTGTCATAGGAGGGCCTCCTTGTCAGTCCTTTAGCATTTTGGGTGCACGCAAGTCCACATCGGACCCACGGGGCCAGCTTATTTATCAATACGCGCGCTTTATTCGTGAAATTAGTCCCAAAGCCTTTCTTTTTGAAAATGTCCCGGGAATATTGACCGTAAATAAGGGAACAGATTGGGCAGAGTTGCTGGCATATTTTGAGGCAGAAACTGGATACCACATTCAATGGACCAAACTGAATGCGGTCCGATATGGCGCCCCCCAATACCGCCAGCGAGTAATAGCTATAGGATTTAAAAGTAAGGTAAACGCAGCTGGATTCCGCTGGCCACAAGGCGCCCATTCAGATTCGCCTGAGCTACCAGAGCTTGGTAAGCAGGCTCCTCGTTCTGCTGGTCTAGCATTTGAAGAAGTCCAAGGATTGCCAAACCATATTCTGAGAGAGCACTGTGAACGTGTTCAATTACGCTACAGCCAAGTTGTGCCGGGCGGACGAGATCGCAAGGACCATACTGACCGGGTCCATCCAGGGCGCCCATCGGGGACAGTACTTGTAGGCTCTGGTGCGGGCGGTGGCCGCCCATTCATCCATCCAACCGAACACCGCCACATTACTGTGCGTGAAGCGGCGCGGTTGCAATCATTCCCAGATTGGTGGGTATTTACGGGGGGACCAACTGCCGCATATAGACAAGTAGGTAACGCTGTACCGCCTCTGATGGCAAGAGCAATAGCAAGAGAAATTGCGTTAGCTTTGGGGCAGTGAGATGCCTAGGCCGCTGCCGTACCCGGGACATACTTGGTCATTGAGCCAGCATGCAGTAGGCCTTAATCCTAAAACTCTGTATGACTTTCTGAAATGTGCAGCACCTTTTGAAGGGGAGCTCAGCGGGTACGATGAAAAAATCACCAACCTGATGATTGCTGCAGGCGTATTGACTGCGAACGAAAGGGAGGGTGCCCCAGACGCATGGCGCGACTACCAGCAACTCCTTGCTGAGCTGGGTCTCATATATTCCACTAACGTCGTTCGTGCTCTAACTCTGACGGAACTAGGGCACATGTTTCTTGCCGGCGAACTGGGTTTCTCGGAGCTAATAGGCACACAGGCACTGCGATATCAGTACCCGAATGGACAAAAGTCAATCATACAAAGTCGTCTGCGGACTGCTTTGGAGGCTGGTTCAATTACTGCAGCAGGCACTCTTACAGAGTTTCAAGCGAGTCAGGGCATCTTACTGAAACCGGGGACGCTAATCCTGAGAGTACTTCTGGAACTGCTGAGTGCTGGGCATACTTCGCTGCTTACAACATCGGAGTGCCAAGCTTTTCTGCTACCTTGTAAAACTAATCAGGAGTGGCCCGCAGCCTATGCTGAAATTCTGGCCCACCGCAATTCAACAACAAACATTGAAGCAGTTAACCGCCACACCAGAAGAAACGTCCAGGATTGGTACAAACTGCTATGCAAATCAGACTTCTTTGAAAGTGGTGGTTCTAACGTCATTCGGCTAACTTCATATGCAATGAACAATCTGGCCTTAGTTCAATCCTATTGCGAACTACAGGAGGATGCTCACTCCTACTGGATACCTAGGAGTTTTGACCCTGAGGGGCGTCGTCAATGGTTTGACTGGTTTGGACATCTTTCATATGAAACGCAAACTGCGCTAAGGACTGATGTGACAAATGAAAGCGATTATGTATCGGCAAATTACGTAAGTGGCGCTGAAGACGAGGAAGACGAAACAACTCCGTCGGATTCCGCGAGTGTCAATCTGACTCCCCTCGACTTAGCGCACCTTGGGCGCGATACTGCATACCAGTTTGCAGGTGATCTTGCCGCCTTGGTAGAAAGTCTGCGTAAAGGGGCACAAAAACGGCATGCAAAGACGGTACTCCATGACCGAATCATCAAGGAACTAGCTGAGACCTTTATCGCGCAAGGTGCGAAGGTTGAGTCTGACCCTAACTCAATCGACTTATTTGCAGCATGGCCTGACGGAAACTCAGCAATTTTCGAAGTAAAAACAGTAACTCGGCGAAGTCTACAAGGGCGACTCCGGTCCGCAATTGGACAGGTTGAAGAATACGCCTACCGTCGCCACATGTCTGGCGCGATGCGGGCAGACAAGGTTGTGGTTATCAACACTGAATTGACCAGTTCCGCTTGGCAAATCGACTTCATGACCCGCCATCTAGGCATTGGCCTAATCTGCAAGTCGCCGCGCACTTATAGGGGTTTTGCGGCTGATTCCTTGAGAAGTCAAAGCTATTGGGCACCCTGAGAGGGCCATATGGAACTGGGGGGGTCTTGCGGAATGATCCCAATCTGAGTTTCGCCCTTAAACACCAAAAACGACTCAGTTGCAGGACCCATAAAAAAACTCGCTCGAGTCTTAACTCGTTCGGGGCTTCTATGCGTTACCTCATTACGGCGTCTTTGGCGCACACTAGGTAAAGCCACTACATGGGCACCTTTTGGTGGCGTCAAGAGGGTTGACAACTTATTTTTGGGGTCGCGGCCGCGAGTGGTCAGGCTTTACTTGGCAATCAACTACAGAAATGTGTGCTTGCAGATTTAGCTTCGTACCCGGGTTTGCAATCACCGCTCTAAAACGCCCTTCAGCGCCACCCCCGTATGCGTGCCCAGTTTCACCACGTCCTCGGGCGTTGCCGCAGCCACCACACGCCCGCCGCCCTTGCCGCCGTCGGGGCCGAGGTCGATGACCCAGTCGGCCTCGGCGATCACGTCCAGGTCGTGTTCGATGACGACCACGCTATGGCCGCCACGCACCAGGCGGTGCAGCACGTGGATGAGTTTTTCCACGTCGGCCATGTGCAGGCCTACGGTGGGTTCGTCCAGCACGTACAGGGTGTGCGGCACTTTTTGGCCACGGCGGGTGATGTCGTCGCGCACCTTGCTGAGTTCGGTCACCAGCTTGATGCGCTGCGCCTCGCCGCCGCTCAGGGTCGGCGAAGGTTGACCTAGGGTCAGGTAGCCCAGGCCCACGTCTTTGAGAAGTTGTAGCGGGTGCGCAATCACCGGCATGGCGGCGAAGAAGTCGACGGCTTCGTCCACCTCCATTTGCAGCACTTCGCCGATGTTCTTGCCGCGCCAGCTCACGGCCTGGGTTTCGGGGTTGAAGCGTGCGCCCTTACAGGTTTCGCACAGCACTTTGACGTCGGGCAAGAAGCTCATGCCGATGGTGCGTATGCCCTGGCCTTCGCAGCCGGGGCAGCGGCCCTCGCCGGTGTTGAAGCTGAAGCGGTTGGCAGCGTAGCCGCGCGCCTTGGCCTCCAGCGTATCGGCAAAGAGTTTGCGGATGGTGTCCCAAAAGCCGATATAAGTGGCCGGGCAGGAGCGTGGCGTTTTGCCAATCGGGGTTTGGTCGACTTCGAGTACGCGGTCTATGACTTCAAAGCCGGTGACGCGGCTGCAGCCGATTAAGGCGGGCGCTTTGCCCGCAGCCAGCGCGTCGCGTCCGGCTTTGGTGCTGCGCTGTTGCACCAGCGCCTGCACATTGGCCAGCAACACATCGCGCGCCAGCGTGGATTTGCCCGATCCGCTGACGCCGGTGATGGCCACCAGGCGCTGCAAGGGCACGCGGACGGTGACTTTTTGCAGGTTGTGCAAGTGGGCTTGGTGCACGGTCAGCCAGCCTGCGCCCGTGTCAAGGTCTGGCGCAGCAGGGGCGTCAGCGTCGACGCCGCGCCGCGCTTGCATGGGGTGGCGCATGGCGTGCAAGAGATAGCGCCCGGTTTGCGAGTCGGCGGCGTTTTGCACATCAAGCACCGAACCCTGGGCCACCAGACGCCCGCCGCGCTTACCCGCACTCGGGCCTATGTCGATGATGTGGTCGGCCGCGCGGATGGTGTCCTCGTCGTGCTCCACCACCACCAGCGTATTGCCCTTGTCGCTCAAAGATTTCAGCGCGCCCAGCAGGATTTTGTTGTCGCGCGCGTGCAAGCCAATGGTGGGTTCGTCCAGCACATAGCAGACGCCTTGCAAATTGCTGCCGAGCTGCGCGGCCAGGCGGATGCGCTGGGCCTCACCGCCACTCAACGTGGGCGCGCCCCGGTCCAGCGTGAGGTAGCCCAGACCCACCTCTTCCAAAAACTCCAAACGGCTTTTGATCTCGGGGATCAGGTCGCGCGCGATGTCGGCTTCACGGGGGCTCAAGGTTCCGCCACTTTGCAGTTGCTGCACCCAGATGCGCACATCGGTCACGCTCAGGGCGGCGATGTCGGCAATGCCCACACCGTTGAAGCGCACCGCGCGCGCCACGGGGTTTAAGCGGCTGCCCTGGCAGCGCGGACAGGTGGTATCGGCCAGGTCTTCGATGTCGGCCTCGGCGAAGGTGTGTTCGCGCCCGCCATTGTCTTCGCGCACCGTGTCGTCAAAAACTTTGCGCTGTTCTTTGGTCAGCGCCAGGCCCGTGCCCACGCAATCGGGGCACCAGCCGTGTTTGCTGTTGTAGCTAAAAAGGCGGGGGTCGAGCTCGGCGTAGCTGGTGGAGCAGACCGGGCAAGCGCGCTTGGTGGAAAACACCTCGCAGCGGCCCACGCCCGCCGCGCTGCCAGCTTCCATGGCGTCCAGCAGGCCGTCCAATTCGCTCATCACCATCACCACACCTTTGCCATGCGTCAGCGCCTTCGACAGCGCCTCGCGCAGTGCGGGCTCATTAGCCAGATCCACGTCCAGGCTGATGACGGGCAGCTCAATATGGTGTTCCTTGAAACGGTCAATGCGCGGGAAACCGGTGGTCGGCAAAAACTCGCCATCCACCCGCAAATGCGTGAAGCCGCGCGGGCGCGCCCAATCGGCCAGCTCGGTGTACACGCCCTTGCGCCCGACCACCAGCGGCGCGAGCAGACCGATGTGCTGGCCCCGGAAGTTTTTGAGCAACTGCGCGGCAATGCTGTCCGCGCTTTGCGGAGCTACGGCGGCCCCGTCGGCCGTGCAGTGCTGCACACCGAGCTTGACGTAGAGCAGACGCAAAAAGTGCCAGACCTCGGTGGTCGTGCCGACCGTGGACTTGCGCCCGCCCCGGCTCAGGCGCTGCTCAATCGCCACGGTAGGCGGAATGCCGTAGACCGCATCGACCTCGGGGCGGCCCGCGGGCTGCACGATGGCGCGGGCATAGGCGTTCAGGCTTTCCAGGTAGCGGCGCTGGCCTTCGTTGAACAGGATGTCAAAAGCCAGGGTGGACTTGCCAGAACCGCTGACGCCGGTGACCACACTGAAACGCCCGCGCGGAATATTCACCGACAGCGCCTGGAGGTTGTGCTCCTTGGCGTTGACGATGCGGATGTCCTGCGACAGCGCCTCGCGCGCGGCCAGGCGCTGGTCGGCGGCGTCGCGGGTGGCGCGCAAATAGGCGGAGCTGGCCTCTTGCACCGTGTGCACCACGCCCATGGCGGCGGCGTAGTCGCGCAAGGCTTTGCCGGTATGGCTGCTAGGGTGCAGCAGCACTTCTTCGGGCGTGCCGCAGGCCACCACTTCGCCACCGCCCTCGCCGCCCTCGGGCCCCAGGTCAATCAGCCAATCGCTGGCGCGGATCACATCCAGGTTGTGCTCGATGACCAGCAGCGAATGCCCGGCGTCCAGCAGCTTGCGCAGCGCGCGCATGAGTTTGGCAATGTCGTCAAAGTGCAGCCCGGTGGTCGGCTCGTCCAGCATGAAGAGTGTGCCCCGGCGCGCCAGACTTTGGCGGCTCGAAGTGGCCGACTTGGCGGCCTCGGCCAGAAACCCCGCGAGCTTCAAGCGCTGCGCTTCACCACCCGACAGCGTGGGCACGGGCTGGCCGAGCTTGACATATTCCAAGCCCACATCGACGATGGGTTGCAGCGCACGCAGCACCTCACGGTCATGCGCGAAAACCTGCACGGCTTCGCTGACGGTCAGGTTCAGCACGTCGGCCACGTTCAGAAAAAAATTGGAATCTGACCCCGATTGATTTTGTTGGCGCTCGATGCGCACTTCGAGGATTTCGGGGCGGTAACGTTTGCCATCGCAATCGGGGCAGCGGAGGTAGACGTCGCTGAGGAACTGCATTTCGACGTGCTCGAAGCCCGAACCACCGCAGGTGGGGCAGCGGCCGTCGCCGCTGTTGGCACTGAATTTGGAGGCGGTGTAGCCGCGCTCGCGTGATAGCGCGGCGTTGGCAAACAGTTCACGGATGGCGTCCCAGGCACCGACAAAGCTCACCGGGTTGGAGCGCGCGGTTTTGCCAATGGGCGACTGGTCGACGAACACCACCTCACCCAGTAACTCGGCACCCAGCAGGCGGCTGTGCGCGCCAGGGGTTTCAGTGGATTTGCCGAAGTGGCGCAAAAGCGCCGGGGCCAGCACGTCCTGCACCAGCGTGGATTTGCCGGAGCCGCTGACGCCGGTGATGCAGACCAAGCGTTGCAGCGGGATTTCGACGTCCACGTTTTTGAGGTTGTGCGCGCTCACTCCTTCCAGCACCAGGCGCGGCGTGTTGTCGCCCACCATGCGCTTGAAGCCCATGCCCACCTGCTTACGCCCACCCAGATACGCGCCAGTCAGCGTGTCAGCCGCTTTCAGGTCTTCGGTGCTGCCGTCAAACACAATCTGCCCGCCTTTTTCGCCGGGGCCGGGGCCCATGTCGATCATGCGGTCGGCTGCCAGCATCACTGCCGGGTCATGCTCCACCACCACCAAGGTGTTGCCCGCATCGCGCAGGCGCTGCATGGCCAGAATGATGCGGTGCATGTCACGCGGGTGCAGGCCGATGCTGGGCTCGTCCAGCACAAACAAAGTGTTGACCAAGGAGGTGCCCAAGGCGGTGGTCAGGTTGATGCGCTGCACTTCGCCGCCGCTGAGCGTGCGGCTTTGGCGGTCCAGCGTGAGGTAGCCAATACCGACTTCGCACAGGTATTTCAGGCGGGTGGTGATTTCTTCCAGCAGGAGTTTGAGGGTTTTGGTTTCTGCCTCCGATGTGGCCGGGAGCGCGGACAGGGCGGGCTCCTCAGGCTGCGAGCAGAAATCGTCGCCCGCCCTGTCCGCGCTCCCTGGACTATTGGTTTGCAAAGAATCAAAAAACTGCCGCAACCGGTCCAAGGGCATCAGCATCATGTCGTGCAAACACAGCCCCGGAAGGCTTTCCAATTGCGCGCGGCTCCATTGCACGCCTTGCGGCAAAAAGCGTTTTGCCGGCGGCAGCACGGCATCGGCCTGCGCTGCAGTGCCTATGCGCCACAGCAGGCTCTCGGTCTTGAGGCGTGCGCCGCCGCAGGTCTGGCAAGGCGTGTAGCTGCGGTACTTGGACAGCAGCACCCGGATATGCATTTTGTAGGCCTTGGTCTCCAGGTACTCGAAGAAGCGGTCAATGCCGTACCACTGCTGGTTCCACTTGCCGGTCCAGCCGGGCGCACCCTTGATCACCCATTCCTGCTGCGCGGGCGTGAGCTTGTACCAGGGCGTGTCGCGCGGAATACCGGCGGTCTCGGCGTGGCGCATCAGGTCGTCCTGGCACTCCTTCCAGGCGGGGGTTTGTATGGTCTTGATCGCGCCGGAACGCAGGGTGAGCTTGTCATTGGGAATCACCAGCCCGTAATCCACCCCCACCACCCGCCCGAAACCGCGGCACACCTCGCATGCGCCCACCGCCGAGTTAAACGAAAACATGGACGCAATCGGCTCCTGGTAGCGCAGGTCGCTGACCGGACAATGCAACCCCGTCGAAAAGCGCCAGCCCGGTAAATGGGGGGCTAAATGGGGGTCAGATTCCAATTGTTTTTCGCCGGATTCAGCCACGGGGTAAACCGTCACGCGTCCGCCGCCGCGCTTGAGCGCAATTTCCAGCGCTTCGAGCACGCGGGCGCGCTCGGCGCTGCCCAGCCGGAAGCGGTCGGCAACCACATCGAGCAGCTTGCGCTCGCCGCTGACACGCTCGCCGTGCACGCGGGTGAAGCCGCTGGCGCTCAGCCACTGCGTCAATTCCTCGGCGCTGGTAGCGGCGGGCAACTCCACGGGAAAGGTGACGACCACGCGGGGGTCCTGCGCGGCCTCGGCGCGGCGCAACAGCTCCGCGTAAATCGAGTCGGGTGTGTCGTGCTGCACCGGCAAGGCGGTGGCGATGTCAAACAAATGGCCCGCGCGGGAGAACAGCAGCTTGAGGTGGTCGTTCAACTCGGTCATGGTTCCGACCGTGGAGCGGCTGGAGCGCACCGGGTTGGTCTGGTCGATGGCAATGGCCGGCGGCACGCCTTCGACCCGGTCCACGGCCGGCTTGTCCATGCGGTCCAGAAACTGGCGCGCATAGGCGGAAAAAGTTTCCACATAACGGCGCTGGCCTTCGGCGTACAAGGTGTCAAATACCAGGCTGGACTTGCCCGAACCGCTGGGGCCGGTCACCACCGTCAACTCGCCGGTGCGGATGTCCAGATCCAGGTTCTTCAGGTTGTGTTGCCGTGCGCCGCGGATGCGGATGGTGCCGTGGGACATAGAGGGGTGCTCAAACGTGGGGGACCGGCATTCTAGGCAAGCGCCATGACGGCCCGTTCGGCCACAAAAAAGCCCCCGGGCTGATCAGCGCGGGGGCTTTGCGGGAAGGCGCCGGGGTCGGCTTAGTCGTCAGCGTAAATATCCACGTCTTTGGTTTCGCGGATAAACAGCGTACCAATCACCACGGTCACGCCGGCCACGATGATGGGATACCACAGGCCGTTGTACATATTGCCGGTCTGCGCCACGATGGCAAAGGCGGTGGTGGGCAGCAGACCGCCAAACCAGCCGTTACCAATGTGGTAGGGCAGGCTCATGGAGGTGTAGCGGATGCGGGTGGGGAACATTTCGACCAGCATGGCCGCAATCGGGCCGTAGACCATGGTGACCAGCAGGACCAGGTAGGTCAGGATGATGACCACCGTAACCTTATCGAACTTGGCCATATCGGCTTTGGCGGGGTAGCCTGCGGTCTTCAGTGCCGCGTTGAGTTTGCCGGTCAGGGTCGCGTCCTTGGCGGTTTTCTCGCCGCTCAGCGCCTTCAGGCTGGTAGCTGCCGCAGCGATGGCTTTGGGATCTTGCGGATCCGCAGCCGTCAGGTCCGCCAGCTTCTTCTCGGCAGCGGCCTTGGCAGCGGCGATGTCTTCGGGCGTGATGACTGTCGTCAACTCGGTCTCGCCGATTTTGATGACTGCAGGCACGCCAGGGGCACCTGCGATGTTGTCATAGCTCAC
>CANFHZ010000051.1 GCA_947446885.1 Comamonadaceae bacterium | reverse complement strand
GCTTGGGCGGCTCTACCCCAGAGCACCATGTGGCCGGGCTACATGGCGGTTCTGCTATTTGGGACGGCGGAAATCAGGGTGTTACCGGATCAGCTGGAGCGGATAAACACATAGCCACCCACTCTGGGCTCATTGCTTCGGTCATGCCCTACTACGTGTCGTAGTAAAAAAAAGCCATCAACCCTGTTGACGCAGCCAAAAGATGCCCATATAGTGGCCCTACCTAGTGTGCGCCAATGACGCCGTCACGAGGTAAGGCATAGAAGCCCCGAACGAGTTACGACTCGCGCGGGGTTTTTTTTTGACCCTCATATTGGAGCAACATAGATGAACAAGATTCGACGAATAGCCGTAGCCTGCGCATTGACCTTACCGGTGTCATTGGCTGTCATGGCCGCAGACCCCGTGAAACTGGGTCTTTTGGAGGACCAGTCAGGAAATTTTTCACTGGCAGTGATTCCTAAGATCCACGCGACCCAACTCGCAATTGACGAAATCAACGCCAAGGGCGGTATTTTGGGACGCCCGATCAAGCTGATCCACTACGACACGCAGTCCGACAACACCAAGTTCCAGGAATTTGCGCGCCGTCTGATCCAGACCGATAAGCCCGATGTCATCTTTGGCGCTTTTTCCAGCGCCTCGCGTGAAGCCATCCGTCCGATCATGGATAAGGCCAAGCAGTTGTATTTCTATAACAACCAGTACGAAGGCGGCGTCTGCGACTCCAATGTCTTTGTGACTGGCGCGGTTCCTGAGCAGCAGTTCTCGACCCTGGTTCCATGGCTGATGGAAAAATACGGCAAGCGCGTATACACCATTGCTGCTGACTACAACTTCGGCCAGATTTCGGCAGAGTGGGTGCGCAAAATCGTCAAAGAAAACGGCGGCACCATGGTGGGCGAAGAGTTCATCCCTTTGAGCGTCAACCAGTTCGGCCAAACCATCCAGAACATCCAGAAGGTCAAGCCTGACTTCGTGATGACGCTGTTGGTAGGCAATTTGCAATCGGCGTATTTTGAGCAACAAGCTGCCGCCAACCTGAATCTGCCCATGGGCAGCTCCATCCAAGTGGGCCAGGCTTACGAGCACAAGCGCTTCAAGCCGCCAGCGCTGAAAAACATGTATGTCACACCGAACTACATCGAAGAAGTGGACTCACCTGCCAGCAACGACTTCAAGAAGCGCTTCAAAGCCAAGTATCCGGATGAGCCGTATATCTCCCAAGAGGCAGCCAACGCATATGACGCGGTCTACATCTACAAAGCCGCCGCTGAAAAAGCCAAGTCAACCGACATGGTCGCCGTGCGCAAAGCGCTGGAGGGCGGTGGCATTTGCACCGACGGGCCTCAGGGCAAAGTGTGTATGGATCCCAAGAGCCACCACATGAGCCACACGATCTACCTAGCGCATGTGCAGGATGACCATTCCATCAAATTCCCCAAAGTGTGGAATGACATCCAGCCCTACTGGCTGGGCGAGGCGGGTTGCAACCTGGCAGCCAAGGCGGACTACTCACAGTACACGCCTTCGAGCCCTCCAAAGAAGTAATTAGCGAGCTCTCTCCTCAGAGGCAACCCATGGTGCTGTATGGGTTGCCTCGCCCCACCTCTCATTGAAGGCTGAGCGATGACGCTGTTTACGACGATTTACTCTTTTCTATACCAGTTTGGGGATTCCTTTGCCTACCTGACGCTGTCGGCCTTGGGTCTGGCGGTGATCTTCGGCATGATGGGTGTGATCAATTTGGCGCACGGAGAATTTGTGATGTGCGGCGCGTACATCACGATTTTGACGGCCAAGGCCGGCTTGCCCCTGCCCTTGGCCATGCTGACCGGCGCACTGACCGCCGCTTGTGTCGGCGCGATTCTGGAGTACCTGATCGTCAGGCACCTCTACAACCGGCTCTTCGATTCCATTGTTGCGACCTGGGCGGTGAGCCTGATCACGCAGCAAACCATGCTCATCTTTGCCGGTCCCTCGATTGAAGGGCTGTCCACGCCCTTCAGTTCATTTGAACTGGGCGAATACTCTTTTTCCACATACCGCGCCTTGCTACCCTTTTTTGCGATTGCGGTGTTGGCGGCCCTGTACCTGCTGTTCTTTCGTACCAACTACGGTATTTACGCCCGCGCCACGATACAAAACGCGCAGATGGCCAAGTGCCTGGGCTTGCGAACCCCCCGCATTTATTCCATGACATTCGCGCTAGGCGCGGGCCTTGCCGGTCTTGCCGGTGCCTTGTACGCCCCCACCATCACGGCGGTTCCCACCATGGGCAGCAGTTTCATCGTTCCTGCCTTCGTCACGGTGGTGACGGGAGGTGCCAACGTGCTTTTGGGCGTGTTGCCGGCAGCCGGCTTTTTGGGCCTGATCCAAAGCGGGATGACAGCCGCCTTCGGCCAGTTGGCTGGGCAGATTGGCTTGCTAATCACCGTGATTTTTGTGATCCGACTTTTGCCCAAGGGCATGGGCCACCTCTTTACCCGGCGTTGAGCGCATACGTATCTGACAGACGACCATGAATACCACTGACTCACCCCGCGCCGCAGCGCAGACGCCAGCCCTTCAGCCATGGAAGACCCTGGCTGATCCTATGCTGCTGCTCATCGCCGCCTGCTTCTTCACCCCTTTGTTTTTAAGTGAGGGCGGGATCAGCAACTTTGCCTACTGTTTGATCTGGACGTTTGCCGCAGTAGGGCTGGCAGCGATGTGGGGTTTTGGCGGCATTTTGAGTTTCGGACAAACCGCGTTTTTTGGCTTGGCGGGTTACTGCTACGGCGTCTTCACTATCAATTTTGGTGACTCGCCTTTGAGCACCTGGACCGGCGTGCTGTGCGGTTTATTGCTGTGCATGGCGCTGGCCTGTCTGTTGGGCTACATGATTTTTTACGGCGGCATCAAAGACGTTTTCATTGGCATCGTCACCTTGTCCGTGACGCTGGTGTTTGAGACCTTCATGGCGCAAACCGCCGGACCGCAGTGGGCCATTGGCAGTGCCCGCCTGAATGGCTTTAACGGCATGTCGGCTATGCCATCGCTCTCCCTACCGGGAATGGGTGCCGACAACATCTTGCTGGAAGGCAACTACTTTCTATTCATGGTGCTGGTGCTGCTGGTCATCGTTTACGTGGTCACCAAAAAGCTTTTGGGTTCTTCGTTTGGTCTCACACTGGAGGCGATTCGTGAGAACCCGCATCGCGCGGAAATGCTGGGAATCGATATACGCCGCTACCAACTTCTCATTTTCATCTTCGGCAGCACATTGGCGGGCTTGTCTGGCATTTTGTACACGGTGTGGGGCAGCTACATCACGCCTTCGTCCATGGGCCTCACCGCATCGGCGATGCCCATTATTTGGGTTGCAACCGGCGGCAGGCGCAGCTTGGCCGGAGCCATCATTGCCACCGTCGCGCTACTGGATTTGTCACAGGAATTGGTGGTCTACGGCAGCCAGTACGCCTTGGTTTTGATGGGCTTGATCCTGCTGGTCGTCGTGATGGCTATGCCCGCCGGGTTGCTGCCCACGCTACGCGACAAATTCTTCAAGCAATAGCCCCGGCAGCCCATTTTTATCTCCCGCATTGAACAGGTAAGCGAGCATGACGGTCATATTGGAAACGAAGGACTTGAGCAAAAGCTTTGGCGGCGCCCAAGTGGTAGACGGAATCAATTTCCGCATTGAAAAGGGCGATACGCGCTGCGTGATAGGCCCCAATGGCGCGGGCAAAAGCACTTTTTTCAAATTGCTCATAGGCGAACACGAGCCCACGCGTGGGCAGGTGTTTTTCAAAGGGCAGAACATCTCGGAATTCCTGCCCTACCAGCGTGTGGCCATGGGTATGAGCATCAAATTCCAGGTGCCCGGCATATTTGCCGGCCTGAGCGTGGAAGAGCACCTCACCTTGGTGCTGCAGCGCGTACCCCGGATCACGGACTTGCAGGACGAGATGGGCGGCATTCTGGATAACTTTCATCTGCGCGATGAACGCAAGGTCAAGGCCGGCAACCTGTCACACGGCAAAAAACAGTGGCTTGAAATTGCGATGGCACTGGCGCTGCGGCCGGATGTCCTCCTGCTCGATGAACCTGTGGCCGGGCTTTCGGATGAAGAGACCCGGGAGACGGGGGATCTCATCAACAAGCTGAAAACCCAGGGCATCACCATGATGGTGGTCGAACACGATATGGATTTCGTCCGTCAGGTCGCCACCCAGGTGACGGTGCTCCATGGTGGGCGGGTATTCGCCGAAGGTCCGCTCCAAGAAGTTCTTGAGCGCGAAGATGTAGCAGAAATTTATTTGGGGAAACGGTGATGTCAGGCCATCTTCTGCGCGTTGAAAACATCCGCTCCGGCTATGTGGGTAGCAAGGTCCTGAACGAGCTTTCGCTGACCCTGGATGCCGGCGAGATTTTGACTGTTATCGGGCGCAACGGGGTGGGTAAGACCACCTTGATGCGCACACTGATCGGCGTTTTGCCTACCGATGCCGGTGACATTTTGCTGGACGACCACAGCATTGCGCAGCTGTCCGCGGACGCCAGGGCGCGCCAGGGTCTGGGCTATGTACCCCAGGGCAGGGACGTGTTTCCCGGCTTGACTGTGCAAGAGAACTTACAGGTCGGTATGCAAAAACTGGGGGGCGCTGGCGCCGCGGAAATGGAGATGGCCTTGAAGTTCTTCCCCATGCTGGTGCACAAGCTTAGGCAAAAAGCCGGGACCATGAGCGGTGGCGAACAGCAGCAACTGGCGATTGCCCGAGCGCTGGTGGGCAATCCGCGGGTCTTGTTGCTGGATGAGCCCTCAGAGGGTGTGCAGCCTTCGATTGTGCAAACCATTGCCGAGAAGCTTTTGGAGATTGCCCGTATGCTGAACATCGGCATTCTGCTGGTCGAGCAAAACATGTACATGGTGGAGCGAACCGCCAGCCGTTGCTGCGTCATGGAAAAGGGTCGCATTGTCGAGGTGCTGACCCCCCAACAACTCAAGGATGACGGGCTGCTGCGCCGCCATCTTGCGATTTGATTGCGTTGAGCATCACGTTTTCTGAAAGGAATTCCACCATGCTTATTTGCTGCCCTTACTTTGCTGATCTTCACAAAGCGAAAGTCGTCCGTTACCTGCAACTTACTGAGGGCGGCGAATAAGATGGCTCCCCCGAAACTTGTTGCAATACATGATTAAAAATGAAAGCCAGTGATCCTATAAAAATCGGCCTGCTTTTTTCGAAGCAAGGCGTTACCTCGCAGTTGGAATCGTCCCAGCTTTATGGGGCCTTGTTTGCCATTGATGAAATAAACGGGCTAGGGGGCATTCAGGGTCGAGAAATTATCCCCACCCACTACGATCCTCAATCGGACAATACGCGCTACAAGGTCATGCTGGAGCGCTTGATTATTGAAGACCATATTAATTTGGTATTCGGTGGATATACATCCAGCAGCCGTAAAGCCATGCTGCCGATTATTGAAAAGCATAATAAATTGCTTTTCTACCCTCAGCAGTATGAAGGCTTCGAGTATTCGGAAAATATTATTTACACCGGTGCCGCACCCAACCAGAATTTGGTGCAGTTAGAGAAATTCATGACCGCGAAATTCGGTGCGCGCATATACATGATTGGTTCTAACTATATTTATCCATATGAAACCAACCGGAATATGCACTCGTTGATTGCAGCCCATCCGGCCCATTCAATTGTCGCTGAGCGTTACGTCAGTTTATATGCTAATCAAAATGCCATCGATGATATTGTGGAGGATATCAAGGTAAAACAACCGGACTTTGTTTTTTGTACGTTGATCGGTAGAACCGTCCCGTACCTATATCAAGCGTATTTGAAGGCGGGCCTGGACCCGGCAAAAATACCCATTGCCAGCTTAAATACCTCAGAGGTAGAAATTAATATGATGGGCGCTGAGGCTGCGCACGGGCATTACACCTCGTCGCCATATTTTCAGAGTATCGATTCGCCTTTGAATCGCAGTACTGTGGATCGGTTTTTTGCCAGCCGGTATGCGGAACGGGCGATTCCCAATATGAATTGGGAGGCCTCTTACTTTGCCATGCATTTACTGGCCAAAGCTTTCCGCAGTTCCGACACCGACCGCATTGAAGATATTCTGCCCAATATCCTCGGGGCGGAAATTGAGGCGCCCCAAGGCCGCGTCCAAATAGACCACCTGACCCACCACGCACTTTTATACCCCCGCATTGGAGTAGCGAATGCTGAAGGGCAGTTCACGATTATCGAAGATCACGGACTTAGAGTGAATCCGGACCCCTATATGGTGAGTAGCCACCCTGCTATCGCACGCAATTATTCTCTGATTTAGGATTATCGTGCCCACCTTTGACCACCATAAACACGTCGGTATGTCCCGGGCCATTATGGCCAGGAAGCCCAGCGTGTTGGTCTTGTTTCCGCCAGAGGCCGATGGCGGCTCTTTGTTGACCCAATTGAAGCGGATCGGCTGCACCGTTGAAATTTGTTGGCCGCACCCGCCCTTTATCGATTCCCATATCGATTTGATATTTCTCTATATTCCGCCTGAAGTCGAACAGATGGATTACGGCTGGCTGCATGAAAGTGGACCACCCATTATTTCGGTGGCCAACTTTGAAAACCCGACCTTGATCGACGAGGCCTTGCGCATCGGCGTGATGGCGATTTTGATGGCTCCAATTAAACCGTCCGGGCTGTTATCGACCATTATTACTACCTTGCATCAGCACGCGAAAAACTCCCGCAACTCCCACCGAATTTCGCAACTTGAGAAAAAAATCATTAATCTCAAGGTTTTAGAAGAGGCTAAGCGCATTTTAATTGTGAAGCAAGGCATCTCCGAAAACGAGGCGTATGAGTTGATCCGCTCGCAGGCGATGTCGCAGCGCATGCCGATTGAAGATATTGCCAAAGAAATAATTCAGTCGGAAAAAATCATGACCCGGATTATTAATGCCAGTCCCAGAAACACAATTTAATTCACTTTTATAGGAGAAGCGTATGAAATGGCTCGCACAATCCATCATGCACACACGAGGCCTTGCGAAAGGCAAAGTCGGCGCCACGCATGAGTTAGGCGAAGAACGCCAAGGAATATTCCACTACACCATCGGCCCCTATTCCGAGCCGGTCATGATGATTGCGCCGGGTGATCGGGTGGTTGTGGATACCCGGGACGCTTTTGAGGGAAAAATTGTGACCGAGCAGGATTTGCCGAGCGCCAAACTCCGTGTCCCGTTTTTGAATCCTCAGAACGGCCCCATCATGATTGAGGGGGCGGAAAAAGGCGACGTGGTTGCGGTCCACATCGAGTCCATGCTGCCCCGTGGTGCCAATCCCCGTGGAACCTGCTGTTTGATCCCCCAGTTCGGCGCTTTGACGGGTACCGATTTCACGGCGCTATTGAACGATTCTCTGCCCGAGATCACCCGCAAAATCGATCTCGACGAAAACGGGGTGTATTGGAGTAAGCGCGTGACCTTGCCCTACAAGCCGCATATCGGGACGCTCAGTCTGTCGCCCGAGATTGATTCCATCAACTCGCTCACGCCCGACAACCATGGCGGCAATATGGACGTGCCGGATATGGGGCCGGGCAGCATCACCTATCTGCCGGTGCGCTCGCCCGGCGCGCGCCTGTTTATTGGCGATGCCCACGCCTGCCAAGGCGATGGCGAAGTGTGTGGCACGGCGGTGGAATACGCCAGCCGAACGACCATCCATGTGGATTTGATCAAGTCCTGGCAAATAGATTGGCCCCGGCTGGAGACTGAAGACAAGATCATGGTGATCGGAAGTGCGAGACCCCTGGAAGATGCGACCCGCATTGCCTACCGCGAGCTGGTGCTCTGGATGGCTAAGGAGTATGGCTATGACAAGTGGGACGCTTACATGATGCTCAGCCAGGTCGGCAAAGTGCGGCTCGGTAATTTTGTGGACCCCAAGTACAGCGTAGCCGCAGGCGTCGAAAAGAAATACCTAGTGCCCTGATCCGGAATTGCGTCAGCGGTCAACCTCAAACCAATCTGGAGAAATGCAATGGACCTCGGACTCAAGGGAAAACGTGTTCTTGTCACCGGTGGAAGCAAAGGAATCGGGCGTGCAGTTGCTGAAGGTTTTGCTGCCGAAGGCGCCCACGTGGCGATATGTGCGCGTAATGCCGCTGAAGTTGCGGCCACGGTGGCGGCACTCAAAGGCATGGGCGTGAACGCATTTGGGCACGCCTTGGATGTGGCCGATAGCAAGGCGCTCGCCCAATGGGTGAACGACAGCGCCGCCGCCCTAGGCGGTGTGGATGCCTTGGTCTGCAATGTCAGCGCTTTGGCGGTCGGCGATTCGGAGGAAACCTGGGATAAGTCCTTCCGTGTCGACATGATGCACAGCGTCAACGCCGTTGCGGCAGCGGTACCGTATTTAGAGAAATCCGCCAGCGCCTCGATCGTCTTGATCTCCAGCGTCTCGGGCTTTGAGGTGGACTTTGCGGCCGGCTCCTATGGCGCGATCAAAGCGGCATTGATCCACTATTCCAAAGGTCTGTCCCGGCAACTGGTGGCCAAAGGCATTCGCGTTAATGTGGTGTCGCCTGGCAATACCTATTTTGATGGCGGCATTTGGCAGACCATCGAGAACAACGTGCCCGACCTTTACAGCTCCACGCTCAAGGTCAATCCCACCGGCAAGTTCGGCACGCCGCAAGAAGTGGCGAACGGCGTGGTCTTTATTTCCAGCCCAGTCGCAAGCCGAATATCAGGAACCAATCTGGTTATCGATGGAGCTCTTACCGTAGCAGTTTAGTGCTTATTTTGGCGCTCTGATTACAGCACCAGACTTTTGTAACTTCCCCGCGGCCCCTGTATTTTTATATACAGTGGTCAAATTCCTTTTTGTTGAAATTGGAGCTACATAATGAGCATTGATAAATCATCGGCGCCGGAACTCGCGGGCGTAAGGCAATTTGATTTGAGCACTCTGACGGTGGAAAAAGTACAAGAGGGATTTCGAAGCGGCGCCTTCAATTCTGAAACGCTTGTAAGAGCCTGCTTGGCGCAGATTGAGAAATACAACGGCTACTACAACGCCATCATTTTTATGAATGATGAGGCTATTTACGTTGCGCGTTCGATAGACCAACGGCGTTTGGCCGGCGAGGCACTCGGCCCGCTCGCTGGAGTCCCTGTCGTTGTGAAAGATCCGATGGATATGGTGGGCTTCCCAACAACTGCCGGCTGGGCACTGCTTCACAGCAAAACCGGTGGCGTTGATCTCATGCCGGAACGTGATTCTCCGGTTGTTGCGCGCATGCGCGCCGCAGGTGCTGTCATATTAGGTAAGACCAATGTGCCAATTCTCAGTGCGACGGGCACGCACGCGGATAACAGTTGGGCTGGGCCGACTTTGAATGTTGCAAAGTTAGACAGCGTACCGGGTGGCAGCAGTGCCGGAACCGCTGCTGCAGTGGCCACAGGCATGGCAGTGCTCGGTCTTGCTGAGGAAACCGGGGGATCCATACAAAACCCTGCCGCCGCGCAAGATCTGGTAGGTATAAAGCCCACAATAGGGCTGGTCCCCAACGCTGGCGTTATGCCACTATCCGGCAATCGGGATGTAGTAGGTCCTATTGCGCGTTGCGTGCGCGATGCGGCACTATGCCTGGATATCCTGTCTGGATATTCCGCTGAAGATCCAAAAACCCTTGCCGGAGTTGGACGCAAGCCAGCGCTTGGGTACACATCAAAACTAAAAGCAGATGGACTAAAAGGTATCCGGCTTGGACTTTACGGGCCTGGATGGCGTAATCAACCTCTGTCAGCAGAAACCATGCGTATATATGACCGCGCTGCACGGGAGCTGGAAGCGCAGGGTGCTGTTTTGATAGAAGATCCTTTTGCAGGTACTGGCTTTGCGGATTTAAGGCAAACAACATTACCCTTGCCGAATTTTGATGCGCGCGGAATGGAATCGGTTCCTTATGACTTGCAAAAGTATTTGGAGCGGCTAGGGCCTAAGGCTGCTATCAAAAGTTTTAAAGAGTTTGCGGAAGCAACAGCGAGCGAGGCATGTTTTGGGCCGCACGGTGTATTGAGTTTTATGAACACCTTGCCGCAATTCAGAGCTTGTTTGCAGTCGCCAACAACTCCCCCGGATCTTTCAGACTTCATTTCACTGAAAGACAGCTACCTCCGCATTGTGGATGAAGTATTCAATCAGAAGGGTTTAGACGCCTTGGTCTTCCCCCAAATTCGAGAAGAGTTACCTCTCATTAATTTAGGAGAAACAATCCAGGAGACCACGGTTGGAGAAATCAATATTGCTGGAATGCCTGGCGTGGTGGTTCCTGCTGGTTATTATGAATCGGGGTGCCCTTTTAGCTTGATATTTGTAGGAAAACTTTGGAGTGAGGTAGACCTACTGTCTTACGCCTATGCCTACGAGGCTGCAACGCAACATCGCAAAATCCCATTGCTTCACCAAGCAAATTGACCATTGCGCTGTGCGCGTGCCAAGCGCACAGCGCGTACGAGCTTGCTGATTTCCGCTGGGGGTCGGCCACTGCCCTAAGCAAGTCCCCCATGCCTCGGGCCTTCACATCGCCCAAATCCGCGGTACCCCCGCCCCCAGCTGCCACAGCTCGGCCCGCCACGCCACGCGAATAGCGCGGAACAATTCCATAGCCGCCTCCACCTGCGGTGCGAGCATGCGTACCACCACCACTTGCGGGTTCGGGCTGGTGGCCCCTGCGCTGGCGGCTAACGGGTGGGCATCGATGCAGGCGCGGGCTGCGTCCAGTGCGGCGGTTTGGCGCGCGCGGCCCAGCGGGCTGCCGGTGCAGAAAAACAGCGTCGCGATGCAGTTGTGGCCGGCCAAGCCCAATCGGCTGTGCAGCAGCCGGGTGTCTGCGGCATGAATGCGGCCGCGCTCCAGCCAGACGCCGGGGATTTCGATGTGCTGCAGCACGGTGCCGCTGGCAAAGGGTAGGCCGGCGTGGGGCAGGCCGAGTGCGGCGACGTCCCAGCCCATTAGGCTGGCGTCGGGTGCGAGTTCGATGCGCAAGCGGTTTTCGGCCTGGCAGGCGTCGTAATAAATCGCCTCGGCGGGCAGCCATTCCAATCGCGCTGCGTCCAATAACTGGATGCGCGTGTCTTGCAAGGCTAACTCGCCCGCGCTGCGGTAGAAGCGGCTGGCACCGGGCGTGGTGATCAGGCCGTGGGCATTGCCACTCGCTTGCACGTCCAGTTCCAGCACGTCGCCGCCGACCAGACCGCCGGGCGGGTGCACCAGCACGTTGTGGCACACGGCGTCGCCCTCGGGGTACAGGCTTTGCAAGATGCGCAGCGGGCCGGTATGCGTGTGCCGCGCCACGGTGCGCAGCGGGTCGCCGGACGCTGGGTCAGCGCCGGTTTGCGTGTAGTCGAGGTGGAGCTGTGCGTGCCAGGCCATGGGTCATCAACAGGTGCGCTTGTGTGGCTTCAGTTGTCTGCTTCGCTTGCTTGTGTTGTGTTCTCACGGCTAGCGTGCGCGCCCAGCACGGCTGCACCCACGATCATCAGCGCGGCCAGCAGGATGGACATACCCGGCCACTGTCCGCGTTGCACCAGCAAGCCCAGCGTAGAGAGCAGCGGCGTGAGAAAGGACAACAGCCCGATCTGGCGCGCGTCGCCGTGTTTCAGAGCAGCATCCCACAAATAGAACGCGCCGCCCAAAGGCCCGAGACCGAGGGCGGCGATCAGCAGCAGCGCGTGGGTGTCCAAGTCAACCGCTGGTTCCAAGAGCGCGTGGCAGGCCAGCGACAAGAGGCCGGAGGCCAGCCCGAACACGCCCACCGCCGCTGTGGGGAAAGCAGCCACCCGTTGCGTCAGCAGCGAATAAGTCGCCCACACGCAGGCCGAGGCCGCAGCGGCCCCATAGCCCCATTGAAAACCGCCCGTACCGGCTGGCGATCCCGTGTCCGCCGCGCCACCCAGAATCGCCAGCGCCGCACCGCCAAAGCCGATGGCTGCGGCGACCACATGCAGGGGCCGCAGCCGCGCCCCGGGCAGCAGCACCGGCGCCAGCAGCACGATGCCCAGCGGCCACAGGTAATTAACCAGATTGGCTTGCACCGGTGGGGCGTGGCGCAGCGCGATGAAGAGCAAAAAATGAAAACCAAACAGCCCATACACGCCCAGGGCCAGCGTGCGCCAGGGCAGCACCAGCGACACCCGGCCCCACAGCGCAAAGCCCAGACCCAGCACGCTGCCAGCCAGCAGTCCCAGCCCGGTCAGCAAAAACGGCGGCACCTGTGCCAGCGAGACGCCCAGCGGTGCCAGCGAGCCCCACATAGCGATGGCACCCAGCGCCATGGTGCTTGCGCGGGTGGAGGCACGGGTCGTGGCAGACGCAGCGGGCATGACGTGGGCGGAAGGGTATGAAGGGCTGGGAAGAAGGGGCGCGGGGGCGGGCAGTTTCGATGCGCTGCAGCAATGCGTCTGGCGCAAGCCCGCAGCGGTCGCCCATCTTAGCGGCGCGGGGCACAATCCGCGCACATGCCCAAGACCCCGCCTGCCACCCGGGCGCCATCCGCACCGCTGAGCGCGCCGCAAAAAGCCCTGCACAAGCTGGGTCTGGTGCGCGACATCGACCTGGCCTTGCACCTACCCCTGCGTTACGAGGACGCTACGCGCATCGTCAAGCTGCGCGACGCGCGGGAGGGCGACGTGGTGCAGATCGAGGCGACGGTGTTGTCCTGCGAGGTGACTTACCGGCCCCGGCGGCAGCTGCTGGTGGAGGTGGATGACGGTTCTGAGCACTGCACTTTGCGTTTCTTCAGTTTTTACCCTTCGCAGATCAAGGCCTTGGAGATTGGCAAGCGTCTGCGTGTGCGGGGCGAAGTGCGCGGCGGTTTTCTGGGCCGCACCATGATGCACCCGACGTTTGAGAGCGCGGGCGGGCCGCTGCCCGCGGCGCTCACACCGGTCTACCCCACGGTGGCGGGTCTGCCGCAGGCCTATTTGCGCAAGGCGGTGCTGTCGGGTCTGGCGCGCGCCGAGTTGGGCGATACCTTTCCCCCCGAAGACTTTGCCCCGCTGAACGGCCCGGGCCAGGGCGGTATCTGGACGCTGCGCGAAGCACTGGCGTTTTTGCACCATCCCACGCCCGATGTGTCGCTGGACACGCTCGAAGACCACAGCCACCCGGCTTGGCAACGCCTCAAGGCGGAAGAACTGCTGGCGCAGCAGCTCTCGCAATTGCAAAGCCGCCGCGAGCGTGCGGCGCTGCGTGCGCCGGTGCTGGCACCCGCCTCGGGCCCGGCCTCGCTCTACCACCGGCTGCGGGCGGCTTTGCCTTTTGCGCTGACCGGCGCGCAGCAGCGCGTGGTGACTGAAATCGGCACGGACCTCGCGCTGCACAAACCCATGCACCGGCTCTTGCAGGGCGATGTGGGCGCGGGCAAAACCGTGGTGGCCGCGCTGGCAGCGGCGCTGTGCATCGACGCGGGTTGGCAATGCGCGCTGATGGCCCCGACTGA
The DNA here is from genome assembly GCA_947446885.1 of Comamonadaceae bacterium. Taxonomy (GTDB): domain Bacteria; phylum Pseudomonadota; class Gammaproteobacteria; order Burkholderiales; family Burkholderiaceae_C; genus Allorhodoferax. The sequence continues at coordinate 4,621 of CANFHZ010000051.1, read as the reverse complement.
AATATTGGCCGAGCAGCACTTTCGCAAGTTGCTGGGCTGGCTGGAGCCATTGGGCGTGACCACGGCCTGGCTGACCGGCACCCAAAAAACCAAAGAGCGGCGCACCATGCTGGCCTTGATCGCCTCGGGTGAGGCGCGGCTGGTGATCGGTACGCACGCCATCATCCAAAGCAAGGTCGAATTCCACCAGCTGGCGTTGGCCATCATCGACGAGCAGCACCGCTTTGGCGTGGCACAGCGGCTGGCCTTGCGCAACAAGCTGCTCACCGACGGCCTGGAGCCGCACATGCTGATGATGACGGCCACACCGATTCCGCGCACCCTGGCCATGAGCTACTACGCCGACCTGGACGTCTCCACCATCGACGAGCTGCCGCCCGGGCGCACGCCCATCGTGACCAAGGTCGTGCAGGAAGCGCGCCGCCACGAGGTCATAGACCGCATCCGCAGCCAGGTGGCGCAGGGGCGGCAGGTGTATTGGGTTTGCCCCTTGATCGAAGAGAGCGAAATGCTGGATCTGCGTAACGCCACCGAAACGCACGCAGAGTTGAGCGCTGCGCTCAACGAAGGCGGCGCCAGCGTGGCCGTGGGCTTGCTGCATTCACGCATGCCGCCGGAGGAGAAAAAGGCCGTGATGGCGGCTTTTGTGCAGGGCAGCCTGTCGGTGCTGGTGAGCACGACCGTCATCGAGGTCGGTGTGGACGTGCCGAACGCCTCGCTGATGGTGATTGAAAACGCGCAGCGCTTCGGCCTGAGCCAGTTGCACCAGTTGCGCGGGCGGGTGGGGCGGGGTGCTGCGGCCTCCGCGTGCGTGCTGCTGTATTCCACCGGCGATGCGCCGCGCCTGGGCGAGGCCGCGCGCGAGCGCCTCAAGGCCATGGCACAGACCAACGATGGTTTTGAGATTGCCCGGCGCGATCTGGAAATCCGCGGCCCCGGCGAGTTCCTGGGCGCGCGCCAGTCGGGCGACGCCATGCTGCGTTTTGCCGACCTGGCCACCGACGGCCACATCCTCGACTGGGCCCGCCGCGAAGCCCCGCGCCTGCTGGACCACTACCCGGCGCTGGCCCACAAGCATGTACAGCGCTGGCTGGGCGGAAAATCGGATTTTCTGAAAGCCTGACCCCATGACTCTCACTGAACTCAAATACATCGTCGCCGTCGCACGCGAAAAGCACTTTGGCCGCGCCGCCGACGCCTGCTTTGTGTCGCAGCCCACGCTGTCGGTGGCGATCAAAAAGTTGGAGGAGGAGCTGGACGTCAAGCTCTTCGAGCGCAGTGCCAACGAGGTGGCCGTGACGCCGCTGGGCGAAGACATCGTGCGCCAGGCGCAGGGCGTGCTGGAACAGGCCGCGCATATCAAAGAGATTGCCAAGCGCGGCAAGAACCCGCTGGCCGGGCCGCTCAAGCTGGGCGTGATTTACACCATCGCGCCCTACCTGCTGCCTGAGCTGGTGCGCAAGGTGATTCAAAAATCGCCTGAGATGCCGCTGATGCTGCAAGAAAACTTCACGGTCAAGCTGCTGGAGATGCTGCGCACCGGCGAGATCGATTGCGCCATCCTGGCCGAGCCTTTTCCGGACGCCGGGCTGGCGACTGCGGCCTTGTATGACGAGCCCTTCATGGCGGCGGTACCCAGCACGCACCCGCTGGCGGCGCTGGCCTCGGTGACTGCGCAGGCGCTCAAAGACGAAACCATGCTGTTGCTGGGTAACGGCCATTGTTTTCGCGACCATGTGCTGGAGGTCTGCCCCGAGTTCGCGCGCTTTTCCAGCAACGCCGCGGGCATGCAAAAAAGCTTCGAGGGCTCGTCCCTGGAGACCATCAAGCACATGGTCGCGGCCGGCATGGGCGTGACCTTGGTGCCACGTTTGAGCGTGCCCAAAGCCGAGTTGCAGTTGCCGACCAAGCGCAAAAAAAGCGAAGAAAACTATGTGCGCTACCTGGATATCGTCGATGCCAACGGCGCGGCCCCGCCTACCCGCCGCGTGGTGCTGGCCTGGCGGCGCAGCTTCACCCGCTACGAAGCCATTGCCGCGCTGCGCAATGCGGTGTACGCCTGTGAGTTGGCGGGTGTGAAGCGGCTGTCGTGAACCGATTGGGCCTTTACCTCGACCTCATCCGCTGGAGCCGCCCAGCCGGTTGGCTGCTGCTGCTGTGGCCCACCCTTAGCGCCTTGTGGCTGGCCGCGGGTGGTTTTCCGGGCTGGCATTTGCTGCTGGTGTTCACGCTGGGTACGGTGCTGATGCGCAGCGCCGGCTGCTGTGTCAACGACGTGGCCGACCGTGAGTTTGACCGCCATGTGCGGCGCACGGCGCAGCGGCCGGTGACCAGCGGCCGGCTGCCGGTGCGCGAGGCGCTTGCGGTGGGCGCGGTATTGGCACTGCTGGCTTTTGCGCTGGTGCTCACCACCAACACACTGACGATTGCCCTGTCTTTTGCCGCGCTGGCGGTGGCGGTGGCCTATCCTTTTGCCAAGCGTGTGCTGTCTATGCCGCAGGCGGTTCTGGGCGTGGCCTTCAGCTTCGGTATACCGATGGCGTTTGCGGCGCTGCGCGGTGAGATACCTGCGCTGGCCTGGGCGTTGCTGGCGGCCAATATGGCCTGGGTGCTGGCCTATGACACGGAATACGCCATGGTGGACCGCGAGGACGATTTGCGCATCGGCATCCAGACCTCGGCGATCACTTTGGGGCGCTGGGACGTGGCGGCCATCATGGGTTTTTATGCGCTGTACCTCGGGCTGTGGAGCTGGGCTACGTGGCAATTGCTGCCGCCGGGTACCTGGCTATGGCCATTGGTCTTGGGTCTGCTGGTGGCAGCGGGCCAGGCGCTGTGGCATTACGGCCTGATCCGTGGGCGTGAGCGCGAAGGGTGTTTCCGCGCATTCCGGCTCAACCACTGGATGGGTTGCGCGCTGTTTGCCGGGCTTGCGCTGGCCACATCCCTTTCTTGAGCCAGGCGTAAAAAAGCCCGCCAGCGCTGTGCGTGGCGGGCTGTTACGGCTAGGTGCCCAGGCTTACTTCGCCTTCAGGCACTCGCTCATGAACTTCTTGCGCTCGTCGCCTTTGAGGTCTTTGGTCTTGGCGTCGGCGTTACAGGTTTTCATTTTGTTTTGCTGGGGCGTTCCGGTCTCGGCAGCGGGAGCGGGGGCCGGTTTGGCGCTCAGGCACTCTTTCATAAAGGCTTTGCGCTCATCACCTTTGAGGTCTTTGGTTTTGGCCTCGGCATTGCAGGTGCTCATCTTGTTTTGCTGGTCAGTGGCGGCGTGTGCGCCACCAAGGGCCAAACTGAATGCGAGTGCGGTTAGTGCGAAAAACTTATTCATAGATTTCCTTTCGGGGTTGAGGCAGCAGCGTGCGGGAGGGCGGCTAGTCGTCCTACCGGCAAGCTTACAACGCCGCGCACGCCACCTCTGCTGACGTCTTTGCAGAGCTTCACCCTGAGCCGTACCCGCCTAAAATGGCACGATGCTTGCTGTAAACAACGATCTTCTCCCAGCGCTGGCGGCGGCGCTGGCCCAGCTGGCCCCGGAACCCTTTGCCAACGGTACGGTGCGTGCCGTGCTGGAGTCGCCCAAGGTGGCGGCCCATGGCGACTTTGCCACCACAGCGGCTATGCAGCTGGCCAAACCCTTGCAACGCAATCCGCGCGAGCTGGCGCAGGCGCTGCGGGAATTGCTGCTGGCCCAGCCTGCATTTGCGCGTTGGGTCGAGGCAGTGGATATTGCCGGGCCGGGATTTATCAATATCCGCCTCTCGGCTGCGGCCAAGCAAAACACGGTTCGGGAGGTTTTGCAGGCCGGTGTGGCTTTCGGTGTGCGGCCCTCTAACGGGCAGCGTGTGCTGGTGGAGTTTGTCTCGGCCAATCCGACGGGGCCACTGCATGTGGGCCACGGGCGGCAGGCCGCGCTGGGCGATGCCTTGTGCAATTTGCTGGCCACGCAGGGCTGGGAGGTCTACCGCGAGTTTTATTACAACGATGCAGGTGTGCAGATCAATACCCTGGCGACCAGCACGCAGCTGCGCGCCACGGGCTGCAAGCCCGGCGACGCCGCCTGGCCCGAGACCTCCTACGCGGGCGACTACATCCAGGACATTGCCGACGACTTTCTGGCCGGTAAAACCGTCAGCGCCGACGACCGCAGCTTTACCGCCAGCGGCGACGTTAACGACCTGGAGGGCATGCGCGAATTTGCCGTGGCCTATTTGCGCCGCGAGCAGGACCTGGACTTGCGGGCCTTTGGTTTGCGCTTTGACAACTACTATCTGGAGTCCAGCCTGTACACCAGCGGGCGCGTGGACGCCGCAGTGCAGGCCCTGCAGGCGTCGGGCACCACCTTTGAAAAAGACGGCGCGCTGTGGCTGCGCTCCACCGACTACGGCGATGACAAAGACCGGGTGATGCGAAAAGGCGACGGCAGCTACACCTATTTCGTACCCGACGTGGCCTACCACCTGGCCAAATGGGAGCGGGGTTTTACCAAGGTCGTGAATATCCAGGGCACGGACCACCACGGGACCATCGCCCGGGTGCGCGCCGGTTTGCAGGCGGTATCGCAGAACTTGGGCCTGGGCATTCCCACCGGCTATCCTGACTATGTCTTGCACACCATGGTGCG
>CANFHZ010000050.1 GCA_947446885.1 Comamonadaceae bacterium | reverse complement strand
GCTGGGCTTGTGGGGCTCATGGTTGGTGGCGCACGTGCATGCAAAAAAAGAAAAAAGGCAACGCGGAAACCCGGGTTGCCTTTGGTGGCGAGAGGCTGGACATCCGATACGGATGAACCCAGGCCACTGCCGCTGCCTTTATTTGGCTGCCGTTTTTCCGAAACGGTTGCGGAAGCGCTCCACGCGGCCACCCATGTTGTCCACGGATTTCTGGGTTCCGGTATAGAAGGGGTGGGACTCGCTGGAGGTGTCGAGCTTGTACAGGGGCAACTCGCGCCCGTCGTCCATCTTGATCATCTCTTTGGTGTTGGCGCAGGACCGGGTCACGAACTTGAAATTGTTGGACAGGTCGAGAAAACATACCTCGCGGTAGTTGGGGTGAATGCCGTCTTTCATTGATTGCTCCATCGCTTGCGTTAGCCGCATCGGGCCCTCGGGCAGAAGCTGCCCAATCCAAAGTCCGGTGTACTTGACGCGAAAAGTCCGGGATTATAGGTGCTTGGTTTCGGGTTTGATCGGCCGGGCTCAGCCGCCGCGGCGCATCATGTCAAAGAATTCGCTGTTGGTCTTCGTAGCGCGCATTTGTTTGAGCACCATTTCCATGGCCTCGATCTCGTCCATGCTGTACAGAAACTGGCGCAGGATGCGGGTTTTTTGCAATATTTCTGGCTGTAACAACAGTTCTTCGCGCCGGGTTCCGCTGCGGTTGAGTTGGATGGAGGGGAAAACGCGCTTCTCGTACAGGCGGCGATCCAGGTGGATTTCGGAGTTACCAGTGCCTTTGAATTCCTCAAAAATCACCTCGTCCATGCGGCTGCCGGTGTCGATCAGGGCGGTGGCGATGATGGTCAGCGAGCCGCCTTCTTCGACATTGCGTGCAGCGCCTAGAAAGCGCTTGGGACGCTGTAGCGCGTTGGCATCGACACCGCCGGTCAGCACTTTGCCGCTGGAGGGCACCACGTTGTTGTAGGCCCGCGCCAAGCGGGTTATGGAATCCAGCAGGATCACCACGTCTTTTTTGAGTTCGACCAAGCGCTTGGCGCGCTCGATCACCATCTCAGCCACATGCACGTGGCGTGCTGCGGGTTCGTCGAAGGTTGATGCGATGACCTCGCCCTTGACGGTGCGCTGCATCTCGGTGACCTCTTCGGGCCGCTCGTCCACCAGCAGCACCATCATGTGGATGTCGGGATAGTTGGCCGAAATCGCGTGGGCGATGTGCTGCATCATCACCGTCTTACCGCTTTTGGGCGGCGCCACCAGCAGCGCACGTTGGCCTTTGCCGATAGGGGCGATGATGTCGATCACGCGGCCGGTGATGTTTTCTTCAGACTTGCTGTCGCGCTCCAGCCGCATCTGTTCCTTGGGAAAGAGTGGCGTCAGGTTTTCAAACATCACCTTGTGTTTGTTGCCCTCGGGCGAGCCGCCGTTAACTTTGTCGAGCTTGTTGAGTGCAAAGTAGCGTTCACCGTCTTTCGGGGTGCGGACTTCGCCTTCAATCATGTCGCCGGTATGCAAATTGAAGCGGCGTACCTGGCTGGGGCTGATGTAGATGTCGTCGGTGCTGGCGGTGTAACTGGTGTCCGGACTACGCAAAAAGCCAAAGCCGTCGGGCAGGATTTCCAGCACGCCATCGGCAATGATTTGTTCTCCGGTACGAGCCCGTTTTTTGATGATGGCGAACATCAACTCCTGTTTGCGCATGCGGCCGGTGTTTTCGATTTCCAGCGCTTCGGCCTGGAGAAGCACCTCGGATACGTGCAGTGCTTTGAGTTCGTTCAGGTGCATGAGAGTTGTCCCGCGGAGGGGTTTACCGAAATATCGGGGTTGAGAAAAAAGGGGGGGAGTCTGTGGCGCAAACGATGGAAACGTTGCGCAAATCGCTTTGCTGACCCTTGCGCTCGCCCTTGTAGGTGCTTCGCAGAAAGACCATGACAGCAAATTTGCGCGGATTATGCAGCAATTTGCGTTTTTTCAGCACTGGCAGGTGCCACTGTGCGCTGCCCGGTGTGCCGCCTGCCGGTTGGTCGGGTTAGGGCAGAACCAGGTGATGGCCGAATTTTTCGGCCAAAAGTTGCTCGCCGCGCTCCAGAACTTCGTAGCGGAAGGCCTCGGCAGCGGGGGAAAGCACCTTGGAGAGTGTGTGAACCATGTTCCACACCCGGAATACCGGCGCGCCTTGGACGTCGAGGATAGCGATTTGCCCGTGGTCCAGTTCCGAGCCTATGGTGTGCAAAGACACAAAGCCCAGTCCCAGGCCCGCCATCACGGCTTGTTTGAGTGTTTCATTGCTGTTGACCTGGGATTGGAGCCGGGGCTCAACTTTGCGGTCAGAGAAAAATTTATGCATGGCTGCGCGGGTGCCGGAACCCTGCTCGCGGACGATGAACTCGTAGGGGCGCAGGTCTTCCGCGCTGAGTTTTTCACGTTGGGCGAGCGGGTGATTGCTGGCGGCGACAAACACATGGGGGTGTGCGGCAAACGGCTCTGCGCGGGTTTGCAGCTCGGTGGGGGGCTGCCCCATCACGGCAATATCGACCTCATTGTTGAGCAGCATCTTGACCAGCTGTTCCCGGTTGCCGGTGCAGATGCGGATGTCCACCCCCGCGCGCCGCTCCCGGAAATCTGCCAGCAAACGCATCATGAAATATTTAGCAGTGCTCACCATCCCAACGGTGAGCAGGCCAATCTCGGCGCGCTGCAAGCGGGCGCTGGCGTCCTCCGCATCTTTGAGCAGCGCCAGGATCTTGCGGGCATAGACCACCATGTACTCGCCGGTCGTGGTCAGGCTGACTTTTTTTCCGCTGCGCTCGAACAGGGGCATGCCGATTTGCGACTCCAGTTCTTTGATCTGCATGGTTACTGCGGGCGGTGTGAGATGCAGGTTCTCGGCAGCGCGCACAAAGCTCAGTTGGCGGGCTACTTCACTGAAAACCCGCAACTGGCGGAAGGTGGCATTTTTCATAGATGCGGCCCCGAGTTAAGTAAATACTGAATTGAAGGGTAAATAAATAAGAATTTACCTTATTCGAAACGCTTTCTACATTTCGCTATCCCTACCCCACACACAGGAGAACAGTGATGAGTGACAGCAGCCAAGGTGGCCAGATTACCGACGCCAAAAAGCGCTACAGCGCCGGCGTTTTGAAATACAAGCAAATGGGCTACTGGATTCCAGACTACCAACCCAAGGATACCGACACCATTTGCCTGTTCCGCATCACGCCCCAGGACGGAGTAGACCCTGAAGAGGCCGCCGCTGCCGTGGCGGGTGAGTCCTCCACGGCGACCTGGACAGTGGTGTGGACTGACCGTCTGACCGCCTGCGACAGCTACCGCGCCAAGGCCTACAAAGTCATTCCCGTGCCGAACAACCCCGGGCAGTATTTTGCCTATGTGGCCTATGACCTGATTCTGTTTGAGGAGGGTTCCATCGCCAACATGACCGCCAGCCTGATTGGTAATGTCTTTTCTTTCAAGCCGCTCAAAGCCGCCCGTCTGGAAGACATCCGCATTCCCGTGGCCTACATCAAGACCTTCAAGGGCCCGCCGACCGGTCTGGTGGTCGAGCGTGAGCGCCTGGACAAATTCGGTCGGCCCCTGCTGGGGGCCACCACCAAGCCCAAGCTGGGTCTGTCCGCCCGCAATTACGGGCGCGTGATTTATGAAGGCCTCAAAGGTGGCCTGGATTTCATGAAGGACGATGAAAACATCAATTCGCAGCCCTTTATGCACTGGCGCGACCGTTTCCTGTACGTGATGGATGCCGTGAACAAAGCGCAGGCGGTCACTGGCGAAGTCAAGGGCAGCTATCTGAATATCACCGCCGGCACCATGGAAGCCATGTATGAGCGCGCCGAGCTGGCCAAGGAATTGGGCAGCGTGGTGGTGATGGTGGACTTGGTGATCGGCTGGACCGCGATCCAGTCCATGGCCGAATGGTGCCGCCGCAACGACATGATCATGCACATGCACCGTGCTGGACACGGAACCTACACCCGCCAGAAAAACCACGGCGTGAGTTTCCGCGTCATTGCCAAGTGGCTGCGTCTGGCCGGTTGCGACCATCTGCACACCGGCACGGCAGTGGGCAAGCTCGAAGGCGACCCGCTGACGGTGCAGGGCTACTACAACGTCTGCCGCGACAGCTACACCACGACCGATTTGTCGCGTGGCTTGTTTTTTGACATGGACTGGGCCGACACCAAAAAGGTCATGCCGGTGGCCTCGGGCGGCATCCATGCCGGCCAGATGCACCAGTTGCTCGACTTGTTCGGTGACGATGTGATCTTGCAATTCGGCGGCGGCACCATCGGCCACCCGCAGGGCATTCAGGCCGGCGCAGTGGCGAACCGCGTGGCCTTGGAAGCCATGGTCAAGGCGCGCAATGAGGGCGTGGATATCAAAAACGAAGGCCCTCTGGTTTTGCAAAAAGCCGCCCAAAGCTGCGGCCCGCTCAAAGCCGCGCTCGAAACCTGGGGCGACATCAGCTTCAACTACCAATCCACCGACAGCAGCGACTACGCAGCCACCCCTTCAGCCGCCAGCTAATCCGAATCGTTCCAGCAAGGAGTACCGCACCATGATGACCAACCCCACCGGCCGCCTGACACAGGGCCAGTTCAGCTTCCTGCCCGCACTGACCGATGCCGAGATCGCGATGCAGGTTGATTACGGCCTGAAAAAAGGCTACGCCTGGAGCATCGAATACACCGATGACCCGCATCCCCGCAACACCTACTGGGAGATGTTCGGCATGCCCATGTTTGACCTCAGCGACGCCGCAGGGGTCATCATGGAAATGCAGGCCTGCCGTAAAGCCTTTCCGCAGTACTACATTCGCCTGATGGCTTTTGATTCGACGCGCGGCGTGGAGTCGGTTGCCATGAGTTTCATCGTTAACCGCCCGGCTGATGAGTCCGGATTCATGCTGCTACGCCAGGAGGTGAATGGCCGCACTATGCGCTACACCACGCGCGGCTACGGCACGGAAAAGCCTGAGACCACGCGCTACTAAGCGCCCGAACACTCCGGTGCGCCCATGAGCAACTACTCCATCCCCGGCATGCGCAGTCCTGCGGCTTCTTCCGCTGTGCCGTCCGTGCAGGATTCGCCTGAGGCGGCGCCAGCGGCTTTGGCGCAAGCCCGCAGCGTGGGCGAGGTGCTGGCCCAGTCGCAGGTGGAGGAGGTGCTGGCCGAGCTGGACCGCGACCTGGTGGGGCTGGCCCCGGTCAAGGCCCGCATCCGCGACATCGCCGCACTGTTGGTGATCGACAAGCTGCGAACCAACCTGGGCCTGACCAGCGAAGCCCCGAGCTTGCACATGAATTTTGTCGGCAACCCGGGCACGGGCAAAACCACGGTCGCCATGCGCATGGCGCAAATTCTGCACCGCCTGGGTTATGTGCGCAAAGGGCATTTGGTGGCGGTGACGCGTGATGATCTGGTGGGCCAGTACATCGGTCACACCGCACCCAAGACCCGCGAGGTACTGAAAAAAGCCATGGGTGGCGTGCTCTTCATCGACGAGGCCTATTACCTTTACCGCCCCGAGAACGAACGCGATTACGGCCAGGAGGCCATTGAAATCCTGTTGCAAGTGATGGAGAACCAGCGCGATGACCTGGTGGTGATTCTGGCGGGTTACAAGGACCGCATGGACACCTTTTTCCAGTCCAACCCGGGTCTGAGCTCGCGCATCGCCCACCACCTGGACTTCCCGGACTATTCGGTTGAGGAGCTGCTGCAGATTGGGCAAAAAATGCTGACCCAGCAAAACTATGTCTTTGAACCCGGTGCCCAGGCAGTGTTCCAGCGCTACCTGGGACTGCGCGTGCAGCAAGCCCATTTCGCCAATGCCCGCAGCGTGCGCAATGCGCTGGACCGCGCCCGCCTGCGCCAGGCCAGCCGTCTGTTTGCCGACCGTGACCGGCGGCTGACCGCCGACGATTTGCGCACCCTGGCCGCACAGGACATCAGCGCCAGCCGCGTGTTTCAGCAAGGCGGCACGGACGCATCTCTATAAAAACGTTGGATCTACACACCATGCTGCATGCTTTGATATTTGATGTGGACGGCACGCTGGCCGACACCGAGATGGCCCATCTGGCCGCTTTTAACCACGCGTTTGGCGTCTGCGGCCTGGATTGGCATTGGGATCTGGAAACCTACACCCAGTTGCTGCACATATCCGGTGGCCGAGAACGTCTGGTGCATTACTGGAAGGCCCACAACGCCGGCACGCGCGCCATTGACGGCGGCGCGATTCAAGACCTGATTGAACGACTGCATCTGGAGAAGACAGCCGCGTACGAACAGGCTGTGCAGGACGGACAGGTGGAAATGCGCCCCGGCGTTCTCAACCTGATTGACAGCGCCGCGAATGCGGGACTCAAGCTGGCCATCGCCACCACCACATCGCCGGTGAATATCGCTGCGCTGTTGCGCCGGGCGATCGGCGAAGACTGGCGCAAACGCTTTGCGGTGGTGGAGGATGCGTCCACCGCCCACCTGAAAAAGCCGCACCCCATGGTGTATCTGCAAACCCTGCAAAGGCTGCGTCTGCCGGCCGAGGACTGCATCGCTTTCGAGGATTCGCAAAACGGCTTGATCTCTGCGCGGGCGGCCGGATTGGCCACCGTCATTACCCGCAACCGCTTTACCATGGACCATGATTTCCAGGGTGCCAGAATCGTTGTGGATGACCTGGCCGGGATGGATTTGGACGCAATCCGTGCCTTGCATCTAAAAACCCACTGAGACGAACGGGACACCCCATGCCAACCAAAAACCGCAGCACGCTGACCCAATGGCTGATTGAGGAGCGGCGTCGTTACCCCGAGGCCAGCGGCGATCTGAACGCCCTGATTCTCAATGTGGCCATGGCGTGCAAAGCGATTGCCAAGGCGGTGGCTTTTGGTGAGTTGGGCAATGTGCTGGGCGACCATGTGGGTGCGGGCGCAAACGAGGCGGCACCCAGCGTCAACGTGCAGGGCGAGACGCAGAAGAAGCTCGATGTGTTGAGCAACGATTTGTTTGTCCGCATGAACGAATGGTCCGGCCATTTGGCGGGCATGGCTTCGGAAGAAATGGAGTTGCCACTGGACATTCCGGCGCAGTTCCCGCGCGGCAAGTACCTGCTGGTTTTCGACCCCTTGGACGGCTCATCCAACATCGACGTGAACGTCACGGTAGGGAGTATTTTTGGTGTGCTGCGCCGCCCAAGCGCCAGCGGCACCTCGGACGCCGCGCCCGGCGTCGCTGACTACCTGCAAGCGGGCAATGAGCAGGTGGCCGCGGGCTATGCGCTGTATGGCCCGACCACCATGCTGGTGCTCAGCGTGGGCACGGGCGTGTTCGGGTTCACCCTGGATCCGGCTTTGGGCGAGTTCATGCTGACCCACCCCGCCATCCGGATTCCCGAGCAGACGCAGGAATTCGCCATCAACGCGTCCAACAGCCGTTTCTGGGAGGCGCCGGTGCGCCGCTATGTCGATGAGTGCCTGGCCGGTAAGACCGGCCCACGTGGTAAGGATTTCAATATGCGCTGGATTGCCAGCATGGTTGCTGAGGCGCACCGCATCATGATGCGCGGCGGCGTTTTTATGTACCCGCGTGATACCAAAGACCCGGCCAAGGCGGGACGTCTGCGGTTGATGTACGAGGCCAATCCCATCGGGTTTTTGGTGGAACAGGCGGGCGGACGGGCCAGCACCGGCGAATTCCCCATTCTGGGTATACAGCCCCGCGAATTACACCAGCGCATCGGCCTGGTGTTCGGTTCCAAGGCCGAGGTCGAGCGCATTGAGGACTACCACCGCAACCCGCTGGCTGTCAAAGACAGCAGCCCCCTGTTTGCAGCCCGAAGCTTGTTTTTGAGCGATACGCCCTGAGCCGGTAAGCAGGGTCGTTACCGCATCCGATTTACCAAACACCCACCACCCACGCGCCACCGCAGGAGTCCGCATTCATGTCCGAACGCCACCCCATCATCGCCATCACCGGATCCTCCGGTGCCGGCACCACCACGGTTTCGCGCACCTTTGAAAACATATTCCGCCGCGAGGGCGTCAAGTCCGCGATCGTCGAGGGCGACAGTTTTCACCGCTATGACCGCAATGAAATGAAGCAGCGCATGGCCCAGGCGGAAAAGGCGGGCAACGCGCATTTCAGCCACTTCGGGTCGGATAACAACCTGTTTGGCGAAATCGAAAATCTCTTTCGTACCTACGCGGAAAAAGGTACGGGGCGGGCGCGCAAATACCTGCACAACGCCGAAGAGGCTGAGCCCTACCAGCAACAGCCCGGCACCTTCACTCCGTGGGAGGATTTGCCGCATGACACCGACATCCTGTTTTACGAAGGCTTGCACGGCGCCGTGGTCACGCCGGAGCACAACATCGCGCAATACCCCGATCTGCGGGTTGGCGTGGTGCCGGTGATCAACCTGGAGTGGATCCAGAAGCTCTGGCGCGACAAACACAAGCGCGGCTACAGCACCGAGGCCGTGACCGACACCATTCTGCGGCGCATGCCCGACTACGTGAACTACATCGTTCCGCAGTTTGCCCACACGCATGTGAACTTCCAGCGGGTACCCATGGTGGATACCTCCAACCCCTTTATTGCGCGTGATATTCCCACGGCCGACGAGAGCATGGTGGTGATCCGTTTTGCCAACCCCAAGGGCATTGATTTCCAGTACCTGCTCAACATGATCCACGACTCCTGGATGAGCCGTGCCAACACCATTGTGGTGCCCGGCGGCAAGATGGACATCGCCATGCAGCTGATCTTCACCCCTTTTGTATGGCGCATGATGGAGCGACGCAAGCGCGCGCTGGGAGGCTGAGCGTGGCGGTACTGGAACCGCTGCGCCTGGTTCTGTTTGACCTGGATGGCACCCTGGTTGATACGGCCCCTGAAATTGCCGACGCTGTCAACGACACCCTGGCGCAGTGCGATCTGCCGCTGGTGCGCCAGCAGCAGGTCAATGACTGGATTGGCCATGGCACCCGGACCTTGCTGATCGCGGCACTGGCCAGTGCGCAGGGGCGTACCGTCGAGGCGGTGCGCGCGGACCCGGATCTGCCGCGCATTGCCGCAGTATTTGATGGCCATTACCAGCAGCGCTGCGGAACCCGCAGCCAACCGTTTCCCCATGTCACGGCGGTGTTGGACAGTTTGCGTGAACGCGGTGTCCGCCTGGCCGTGGTGACCAACAAGGAGGCCCGCTACACTGACACGGTGCTGCAGGCGCACGGCTTGCACACCCGGTTTGACGCGGTGGTCAGTGGCGACACATTGCCAACCAAAAAACCCGACCCGGGCGGGGTGTTGCACTGTTTGACCCGGTTGGGGTTTACAGCGGCGCAGGCGCTTTTCGTGGGGGATTCGTCCATTGACGCCGCTACGGCGCGCAACGCCGGTGTGGCGGTGTGGCTGCTGCCCTATGGCTACAACATGGGCCAGCCAGTTACGGCCTGCCAACCGGACCGCGTGATTCCGGATGTGCGCGATATCTTGCGCCTGTTGTAAGAGCTTGCACCACGTGAGCAGGCGGCACTAGCCGGTTTTGACGGCTTACACTCGTGTGCACGTTCAATCACCTGTTGCCCGACACCGCCATGCGCCCCTTTATCGACTCTGTTCGCAGCTACCTGATGGGGCTTCAGTCCCGCTTGACCACGGCCATTGCTGACAAAGATGGGGGGCAGTTTGTGGTTGACGTCTGGTCCAAGGGCGAGGGCGAAAAATTGCAGGGCGACGGCATCACCCAGATTTTGGAAGGCGGGCCAGTGTTCGAGCGCGCAGGCTGTGGCTTTTCGCATGTGCGCGGGCCGCAACTGCCGCCATCGGCAACGCAGCACCGCCCCGAGCTGGTAGGTGCGCCCTTCGAGGCCTTGGGTGTTTCGCTGGTGTTCCATCCCCGCAATCCCTATGTGCCAACCGTACACATGAACGTGCGCATGATCGCCGCGCAACCCGCCAACGGCCCGTTGGTGGCCTGGTTTGGTGGCGGCATGGACCTCACGCCCTATTACGGATTTGACGAGGATGCGGTGCATTTCCACCAGACCTGTAGCGATGCCCTCGCTCCGTATGGCCCAGACCTGTACCCGCGCTTCAAGACCTGGTGCGATAGCTATTTTTGCAACAAGCACCGCAACGAGCAGCGCGGCGTAGGTGGCATCTTTTTCGATGATTTTGCCGAGCTGGGAATCGAGCGCAGCTTTGCCATGCTGCAAAGCGTGGGCGATGCGCTGCTCAAAGCCTATATGCCCATCGTCGAGCGCCGCCACACGATGGCCTACGGCGAGCGTGAGCGGGCGCACCAGCTGTACCGGCGTGGGCGCTATGTGGAGTTCAATTTGGTGTGGGACCGCGGAACCCACTTCGGCCTGCAGTCGGGCGGGCGCACCGAGTCCATCCTCTTGTCCATGCCGCCCTTGGTGTCCTGGTCCTACCAGCACCAGGCGCCCGCGGGCAGCCCGGAGCAGGCGCTGACCGATTACTTTTTAGTTCCGCGCGACTGGCTGGCGCAGCGCGCGTGAGTGGCTGTGCACGGCGTCGATCAGGGCGCTGACATGCTCCGGATCGGTGTGCTGGCTGATGCCGTGGCCGAGGTTGAAGATATGCGTGGGGCCGGTGGTCGACGCATCGCTGTGCGGGGTGCCAAATGCATCGAGCACCTTGCGCGCTTCGTTGGCCACCGCAGCGGGCGTGCCAAACAAGGCATTCGGATCCAGGTTGCCCTGTAAGGCCTTGCCCGGGCCGCCCACCGCGCCACCCACCTGGGCGCGGGCTTTTGCCAAATTCACGGTCCAGTCCAGGCCCAGCACCTCGCAGTCCAGCGCGGCCATATCGTCCAGCCACAGTCCGCCGCCTTTGGTAAACACCAGGCGCGGCACTGGCTTGCCGTCCGCGCCAGTGCGCTTGAGCTGGCGCAGCACCCGCGCGGTGTAGTTCAGGCTGAAGGTCTGGAACGCGCCGTCGGCCAACACGCCGCCCCAGCTGTCAAACACCATCACCGCTTGCGCGCCGGCGTCGATTTGGCAGTTCAGGTAGGCGGCCACGGCATCGGCGTTGATAGCCAGAATCCGGTGCATCAAATCCGGGCGGCTGTACATCAGGGTTTTGACCTGGCGGTAGTCGTCCGAGCCTGCGCCCTCGACCATGTAGCAGGCCAAGGTCCAGGGGCTACCCGAAAAACCAATCAGCGGCACCCGCCCATTTAAAGCTTTGCGGATAGAGGTGACGGCATCGAATACATAGCGCAGCGTGTTCATGTCCGGCACCGCCAGTTCTGCCACTGCCGCTTCGTCGCGCACGTTCTTGGCAAATCGCGGGCCTTCGCCCATGGCGAAGCTCAGGCCCAGGCCCATGGCGTCGGGCACGGTGAGGATGTCGCTGAACAGGATGGCTGCATCCAGCGCGTAGCGCTCCAGGGGCTGCAGCGTGACTTCGGTGGCGAAGTCGACATTGGTGGCCAGGCCCATAAAACTGCCCGCCTTGGCCCGCGTGGCGCAGTACTCGGGTAGGTAACGCCCGGCCTGGCGCATCAGCCAGACCGGTGTGTGGTCGGTGGCCTGGCGCATGCAGGCACGCAAAAAGCTGTCGTTGCGGGTGGGGGCGAAGGAGCTATTTGGCATGGCGCAATGCTAGTGGGTAAGCCCCAAAGGGCAGGTCGGGGTAATTCACGCTTGACAAGATCAATTTATTGTGTAGATTGACACCATACAATGTAAATCTACATTGACACAACTGAAAGTGAGTTTGCCATGAGTCTACTTGAGCGTGCCGAGAGGTCTCTCGCTGACTACTTCGAGCAGTTGGTCGGCCCGCAGACGCCGCCGCGGCTGGCAGCAGCCATGCGGCATGCGGTTTTCTCCAGCGGCGCACGGATCCGGCCTCAGCTGTGTACAGCGGTGGCCTTGGCCTGCGGTGACGATGCGCCGGCCTTGAGCGATGCCATGGGCAGCGCCATCGAACTGATGCACTGCGCCTCGCTGGTGCATGACGACATGCCGGCTTTTGACAACGCCGACACCCGCCGGGGCCAGCCCACCGTGCACAAGGCCTTTGGCGAACCCCTGGCTTTGCTGACGGGTGACGCCCTGATCGTGCTGGCCTACCAGGTGCTGGCGCACGCCGGCGCTACGCAGCCGCACCGCCTGGCTGCGTTGATGCGCAGCCTGAGCGCCGGGGTGGGTGTGCCGTCGGGCATCGTCGCCGGGCAGGCCTGGGAGTGCGAGGTGCGCGCCGATTTGAGCGAGTACCAGCGCGCCAAGACCGGCGCATTGTTCATCGCCGCCACACGCGGCGGCGCCCTGGCCGCAGGGGCTGACCCGCAGCCCTGGATGGCTTTGGGCAACTACCTGGGCGAGGCCTACCAGGTGGCCGACGACATCCGCGACGTGATGGGCCACGCCCAGGCCTTGGGCAAACCGGTGGGCCAGGACGTGCTGCATGGCCGCCCCAGCGTGGCCCAAAGCCTGGGTCTGGCCGGTGCCGTGCTGTATTTCCAGGGTTTGATGGACCAGGCGGTGGAGAGCATTCCCGCCTGCGGCGCCCGCGAGCTGCTATCCCAGGTGGTGCGGCGGGAGTCCGAGCGTCTGGTGCCCACCAGCATGTGCGAGGCCGTGGGCCAGCCTTACCCCCATCTGCAAGCGGTACCAGCAGGCCTGAGCCGCACTGCCCATCCGTCTGGCAATGCAGTCGCTTGACGTCGCACCGGTAAGCGCCCGCAGCGCGGCACGGCCGGGCTGGTGGGATGCGGTGCGTGAGCCGCTGCAACGGCGGCTGGATGCCTGGTTCAGCGACCCGGCGCTGTACCGTTGGGCCATTGCCAACCCCTTGACGCGCTGGGTGACGCGCCGCCGCACGGCCAAGCTGTTTGACCTGATGGCCGGTTTTGTGCACTCCCAGGTGCTGCTCAGCTGCGTGCGGCTGGGCCTTTTTGCGCGGCTCAAAGAGCAGTCGCTCACTCTGGAGGCGCTGGCCCGGCACACGCAGATTGAGCCACCGGCCTTGCAGCGGCTCCTGCTGTCAGCGGTTGCGCTCAAGCTGCTGGAGCATCGCTCCATGGGGCGTTTCGGGCTGGGGCCGCTGGGAGCGCCGCTGGCGCGCCAGGACGGTATCGCCGCCATGATTGAGCACAACAATCTGCTTTACCAGGACTTGCTCCAGCCTGTGGAGTTTTTGCGCGATGCCTGGGGAGGCAGCATGGCGGGCTACTGGCCCTATGCCCACGGCAAGATGCCCGGCCTTTCCGGCTCTGGCGAGCCTGCGGGGGCGGCGCTCGAGCCGGTCGCACGGTATTCGGAGCTGATGGCCTCGTCCCAGAATTTCGTCATCCAGGAAATTGTGGCCAGTTATCCGCTGTCTGGCCACCGCCGCTTGATGGATGTGGGCGGCGGCAAGGGCCGTTTTATCAGCGCGGTGGCGCGGCAATACCCGGCCCTGGAACTGACCCTGTTTGACCTGCCGCCAGTGCTTGAGGTCGCGCGCAGCGCGCTGCATACCGCCGGGCTGGGTGCACGGGTTGCGCTGCATCCAGGGAGTTTTTTGACCGATGCGCTGCCAGTTGGGGCCGATGTCATCACCCTGATCCGCGTTGCGCATGACCATTGCGATGCCGCGGTGCGCGACATCCTGCGTGCCATCTACCAGGCACTCCCCCAAGGCGGCACGCTGGTCTTGGCCGAGCCCATGGCGCAGGCACCCGGCGAGCGCCCGCAGCCCAGTGATGCCTATTTCCACTACTACCTGCTGGCCATGGGCGCCGGGCGCTTGCGCAGCCACGAGGAGCTGGCGGGCTTGATGCGCGAGAGCGGTTTTGCCGCCGTCACCCTGTTGGACAACGCCATGCCCATCCATGCACGCATCCTGGTTGGGACCAAAGTCTAGGTATTTTCCCTAGGAAATAGCATAAACTGTAAATAATCATTGACATATGTCAATGTCAACCTACACAATGAAATCGTTCAGAGTCGCGACCATCCCATGGAGTGCCAACGCATGACAAGCCCAGCAGGTGACAACAGCCAGCCCATTAAATTCATTGAGGTCCTGCGCCGCGAGGCGGCTGATGAGCCTGCGCCTGTGCATACGGGCCCCGTGACCAAAGAGACGCAAATCATCGCCATTTACGGCAAGGGCGGCATCGGTAAGAGCTTCACGCTGGCCAACCTGAGCTACATGATGGCGCAGCAGGGCAAAAAAGTGCTGTTGATCGGTTGCGACCCCAAGAGCGACACCACCAGCCTGCTCTTCGGCGGCAAGGCCTGTCCGACGATTATTGAGACCTCTTCCCGCCTCAAGCTGGCTGGTCAGGCCGTGAGCATTGGCGACGTCTGCTTCAAGCGCGATGGCGTGTTTGCCATGGAATTGGGTGGCCCAGAAGTGGGGCGCGGTTGTGGCGGGCGCGGCATCATCCACGGCTTCGAGACCCTGGAAAAACTCGGCTTCCACGACTGGGGTTTTGACTTCGTTCTGCTGGACTTTTTGGGCGACGTGGTCTGCGGCGGCTTTGGCTTGCCGATTGCGCGCGACATGTGCCAAAAAGTGATCGTCGTAGCCAGCAACGATCTGCAGTCCCTGTATGTAGCCAACAACGTGTGCTCGGCGGTCGAGTACTTCCGCAAGCTTGGTGGCAATGTCGGCGTAGCCGGCATGGTCATCAACAAAGACGACGGCACCGGCGAAGCACAGGCTTTTGCCGACAACGCGGGAATTCCTATTCTGGCTGCTATCCCGGCTGATGAGGACATCCGCCGCAAGAGCGCCAGCTACGAAATCATCGGCCGCCCCGGTGGTCAGTGGGCGCCCTTGTTTGAAGAGCTCGCCCTGAACGTGGCCGAGGCTCCACCGGTGCGGCCCAAGCCGCAGACGCAGGACCAGTTGCTCGGCCTGTTCAGTGCCGACACCGTGGGCCGCAACGTGGTTCTAGAGCCCGCCACTACTTTCGACATGATGGGCCGCCACGACCTGGTCAAGCCCAGCTTGGAAGTGGTCTACGACGAAGCCTGAGCGCAAACCCGCTATGACTGCTTCCAAGACCATTCCCATCCATGCCGCGCCCCCAGAGGGCGTGGTCAGCACCGCGCTGGAGGGTGACGGCATGGGCTGCCACGCCGGAGGCGAGACCCTCCTGGCCGCCGCCAAATCGGCAGGCAAATCCGAGGTCTTGCAACAGTACGCGCAGGACTATCCGCGTAAGGAGCATGCGGGTCCGCACGACCAGCCGCAAAGCATGTGCCCGGCCTTTGGCTCGTTGCGCGTGGGCTTGCGCATGCGCCGCACGCAGACCATTCTGTCCGGCTCGGCTTGCTGCGTGTATGGCTTGACCTTCACCTCGCATTTTTACGGCGCGCGCCGCAGCGTGGGCTACGTGCCCTTCAGCTCCGAGACCCTGGTCACCGGCAAGTTGTTTGAGGACATCCGCGAGGCGGTCTATGCCCAGGCTGATCCGGCGCAACTCGACGCCATCGTCATCATCAACCTCTGCGTGCCGACTGCCAGCGGCGTGCCGCTGCAACTGCTGCCCAAAGAAATCAACGGGGTTCGCATCATCGGCATCGACGTGCCCGGCTTCGGCGTGCCCACCCACGCCGAAGCAAAAGATGTGCTTTCGGGCGCGATGCTGAGGTATGCCCGCGAAGAAATCATGAACGGCCCGGTGCAGGCACCGCGCGGCGGGCGCCAGGACAAGCCTGCCGTGGCACTGCTGGGCGAAATGTTCCCGGCCGATCCGGTCATCATCGGCCAGATGCTGGCGCCCATGGACTTGGTCGCTGGTCCGGTCGTGCCCACCCGTGAATGGCGCGAGTTGTATGCCGCGCTGGACTGTGTGAGCGTGGCGGCTATCCACCCTTTCTATACCGCCGCAGTACGCGAGTTCCAGGCTGCGGGCCGCCCCATCGTCGGCTCGGCGCCGGTGGGCGTGGAAGGCACACATGATTGGCTGCAAGCCATAGGCGAGGCCAGTGGCGTGCCGCAGGCCAAGATCGATGCCGCGCGTAACCAGACCCTGGCCCCCATGCGCGGCATGCTGGCAAGCAAGCCGATAAAAGGCCGTATCACCCTGAGCGGCTATGAGGGCTCCGAACTGCTGGTGGGCCGCTTGCTGGTGGAGTGCGGCGCGGACCTGCGCTATGTGGGCTCCGCCTGCCCGGCTACCCCATGGAACCAGCACGATGCCGACTGGTTGCGTGCGCATGGTGTTCAGGTGCAATTCCGCGCCTCGCTGGAGCAGGATCTGGCTGCCATGCGCGAGTACCAGCCGCAACTGGCTATCGGAACCACGCCCGTCGTGCAAAAGGCCAAAGAGCTGTCTATTCCGTCGCTGTACTACACCAACCTCATCTCCGCGCGACCCCTTATGGGCATTGCCGGCGCGGGCTCGCTGGTGCAGGTGGTGCAGGCTGCCATCGGCAACCAGAGCCGCTTTGACCAGATGAAGAACTTTTTCGGTGATGTGGGCATGTCGCACAAGGCCGGTGTTTGGGAGGGTATTCCGGTAGACCGGCCCGAGTTCAAAAAAGAAACCAAGCGCCAGATGGAAAAGCTCATCAAAAAGCGCAAAGCCGAGGAGATGGGCTGATGCTGGTTCTCGACCACGATCGCGCCGGAGGCTATTGGGGAGCCGTGTACGTGTTCACGGCCATCAAGGGCTTGCAGGTGGTTATTGACGGGCCAGTGGGTTGCGAAAACCTGCCGGTCACCTCGGTGCTGCATTACACCGACGCGCTGCCACCCCATGAGCTGCCCATCGTCGTCACCGGTTTGGCGGAAGAACAGCTGGGGCGCGAGGGGACGGAGGGTGCAATGAAGCGTGCACACGCCGTGCTGGATCCCGACCTGCCAGCCGTGGTGGTAACCGGCTCTATCGCCGAAATGATTGGTGGCGGTGTGACGCCCGAGGGCATGAATATCCAGCGCTTTTTGCCGCGCACCATTGATGAAGACCAGTGGCAATGCGCGAACCGCGCCATGTACTGGCTGTGGAGCGAATACGGCATGAAAAAAGTGCCGGCACGCAAGCCTTTTGCCGAGCGCCCGGCGGGCGAAAAGCCCCGTGTCAACATCATCGGTCCGTGCTACGGAACCTTCAACTCGCCCAGCGATCTGGCAGAAATCCGCCGCCTGGTGCAAGGCATTGGCGCAGAGATCAATATGGTCTTTCCGCTGACGAGCCACCTGGCCGATGTGTCGCGCCTGGTTGAAGCCGACGTCAACATTTGCATGTACCGCGAGTTCGGCCGCATGCTGTGTGAAGCGCTAGAGCGGCCTTATTTGCAAGCCCCTATCGGTTTGCACAGCACCACCCAGTTTTTGCGCAAGTTGGGTGAGTTGCTCAACCTGGATCCCGAGCCCTTTATTGAACGTGAGCGCCACACCACGCTCAAGCCCTTGTGGGATTTGTGGCGTTCGGTGACCCAGGACTTTTTCTCGACGGCCAGCTTTGCCGTGGTGGCCGGTGAGACCTATGCCCGTGGTCTCAGGCACTTTCTCGAAGTCGAGATGGGCCTGCCCTGCAAGTTCAGCGTGTCGCGCACGGCTGGCACCAAGACCGATAACGCCCAGGTCCGTGAAATGTGCCGTACCCAGACGCCGCTGATCATGTTTGGCAGTTTCAACGAGCGCATGTACCTGGCCGAAAACGCCAGCACCGGCCCGATGCGCCCGACCTTTATCCCGGCCTCCTTCCCCGGCGCGGTGATCCGCCGCCACACCGGCACGCCATTCATGGGCTACAGCGGCGCGACCTATGTGGTGCAAGAGGTGTGCAACGCGCTATTTGATGCCTTGTTCCACATCCTGCCCCTGGGCACCGAGATGGACAAGGTCGAGGCCACGCATGCGCGTGGCGTGGTGACGCCCAACGCCATTTGGCAGGACGCTGCCCAGACCTTGATGCGCGAAATGATCCAGAACCAGCCTGTGCTGGTGCAAATCTCGGCGGCCAAGCGCTTGCGCGATCAAGCCGAACGGCTGGCGCGCGAGGCGGGCCAAGACACGGTGTCACAGGACCATGTGCACGCCGCAGGGCGCGGATTGGGAATGGCGGTTGCGGCATGAGTACCGCAGCGCTGGAGCAAGGAATGTCGTGGCGGTCTGCTGCGGATGCCCAGGTTGCGCGGGTTGTGCGCAGCAATGGTCGTAAGGCCTTTTTTTAGGAGAGTTCGCATGTCAAATCATGGAAAGTCCATTTCCGGTCTGACGGACGAAGAAGCGCAGGAATTCCATACCTACTACATGCAAGGTCTGGTGGGCTT
>CANFHZ010000049.1 GCA_947446885.1 Comamonadaceae bacterium | reverse complement strand
TACGGATACGCCGGAGGTCTAAGGTGCGGGCGCCCAGCTAGCGCCCCGCTTCTACCAAGCGCACACCCCAGGGCTGTGCCGCGCTGGCATCCACGCTGACCAGCACGGCACGCATGTCGTTGGCGCCGGGCACTTCAAGCCGGGTCAGATTGGTGATAGGGGTCTTGTTGATACTGAAGGGCTGGTCAAAGCGGAACACATGGCTGTCGCCGTGGATCAGCAGCACGGGAATGCGCGCGGCGGCGGCCAGGGGCAACAGGGTCTCACCGATGCTGGTACGAAAGCCCGAATGCGCCGGAAAGTCTTCCCAGATCGACTTGGAGTCGAACACATCGGCCTGCATGGCGAACACCAAGGCCTTGGCACCGCTGCGCTGGGCCTGGGCGAATGTGTCCTGGATCCAGGCGACGTTGGCGCGGTCGCGCTCCATGAACTCGGCTACCGCGCGGGCGTCGCGCACTTCGAAGTTGTTGTTACTGCCCACGATGTGCAGCGTGGCAAACAACACGCCCTGATGCTGCCAGCGCAGGTTTTCAACATACTTGGCGTAGGCCGGGTTTTGGCTGGCCTGGTTTTGCACAGCCAGGGGCGCGTGCCCCAGCGATTGGCCTGCCGGAAAAAACATGCTGCGCAAAGTCGCCAAACGCTCCAGAGGGTCATATGCGCCGTTGTTGGCGCGGTGGCAGTCGGTCCATTCGTTGTCGCCGGGGGTGTAGACCAGCGCCGCGTCGAACAAAGCAAAGTGCTGGAGTTGGGCCTCGAATTCTTCGTTGCTGCAGCGGCTGGAGCCGGACTTGAAGTCGCCGATATGGATAGAAAAAGCCGGTTGGAGGCGGTTGATGCTGCCGATCAGCTCGCGGTACGGGGCACCCACTTTGGCCGGGTCACCGTAAGGCAAATCACCCAGAGCCACAAACTGAAAGCTTTGCGCCTGGGCTGCCAGGGCGGTGACGGCCGCTGTCAGGCCAATCCAACGACGCAGGCAGTGCGCAAGATGAGGCAGCGATAGATTCATGGTGGAAATGGGCTCGGTTGATGGACTACGAGAATAACCGCGTGCTGCGGCCGGTGTTGTGGTCGTAGACAGCGGAAGCTCGGGACAATTTTGTATATGATAGGAATATACAAAAATGCTTGACCTCTCCAAAATAACCGGTTTTGAATGGGATGCGGGAAACGCGCGCAAGAACGAAAAGCACGGGGTGACCATGATGGAAGCAGAGCAAGTATTTTTCAATGCCCCACTGCTGCTTCTTGAGGATAGTGCCCACAGCCAAAATGAGCCGCGGATTCACGCCCTGGGCGTAAGCGATTTGGCTCGTGCACTGCACATCACTTTCACGCTACGCCATTCAGGCCAGTTGATTCGGGTCATTTCAGCCAGAGACATGCACCGCAAAGAGAGAGTGATTTATGACCAAGCAAGCACGTAAAGCTGTTCCCACGTTCGCCAACGAAGCGGCCGAACGGGCGTACTGGGAGTCGCATGATTCCAGCAGCCACCTGGACTGGTCTACGGCGAAGTTATCTGCACTGCCGAACCTCAAGCCCACAACCAAAACCATCTCACTGAGGCTACCTCAGCACCTGCTGGAGTCCATCAAAGTGGCAGCCAATGCGCGTGATGTTCCCTACCAATCGCTGATCAAGGTGTGGTTGCAGGAAAAATTACACCAGTGAAGTTTGCTGTCCTACCCCTATGTTGTCACTGACCTGCTTGGTATTGCACCCCATTGGCGAAGGCAGTGCTGTCTTTCGCCACAGCACGCAATCACTGGAGCAGGCTGATTGCACGGGGGTTGCGACCACCAAAGGCCTGGATGAAAGCACTGGCAGGTCGTCGATTGGTCTCACGCGCATTCATGACATCCACACTGCCAGATAGCCCATGTTCACCGCCCGCGTACTACCCGCTGACCTGATGTGCGACATCGAAGACGGCATGACCGTTCTGCAAGCTCTGGAGGCGGGGCGTATTGAGGTGCCGAGTTCCTGCCGCAATGGCACCTGCCGCACCTGCATATGCCAGATGCTGCACGGCAGCGTGCGCTACGATCTGGAGTGGCCGGGGCTGAGTACCGAGGAAATGGAAGAAGGTTTTGTGCTGCCATGCGTGGCCTTTGCGACCAGCGATGTGGTGTTGCAGCAGGAAGCGGCGCGGGGGGTGTGATGGAGGGTGGGGCCTTGGCCCCGACAAAAAAGCGGGCCGGTGGCCACACAAAAAAAAGCGGGCCGGTGGCCCGCTGGATCACTTAACAAAGTTCGCCAGATAACTCTCTGATGGCGTTTTCAATGTCCTGCTCGGCAAGATCGAGTTCGTTCATTGCGCGGCGGATTTCCATATGGGTATGGGCTTGTTTTCCGAAACACTCAAGATCGGTTTTGGCATCCAGAATTGCTCCGATTGCGCGATTGAGTTTCTGTTCAATTGACATGCTGTGTTCCCGTTTCATTCCATGAAGATGAGGTCCAGATCACCAAATGTTCCCGCGGGGTAGAAGTGCACTGGCACTTGCGGGGTTTGGGCCTGTTTTCGGCTGACGGAAACAATTTTTGACGCGGCCATTGGGAAGGCATATCCCCCGATAGAGTGAATTTTTCCGTTTATTTCCCGAGGAAAGGCATTTTTTTATTCGCTAAATCCAGCACTTAAGGGGCATTTCAAATAAACGCATCAAGATTTGCAACTGATTATTTGATTTGTATATACCCCGTCTTTAAGCGTTCGGCATGCACAACCACGCACCGTAGCCGGGTGCTGCGTGCGGCCACTGGTCGGCCCGCGTAACCATGCGGACCCCGGCAGCCAGCAGGCTGAGCGCACGGGCCACGCCGGCGTGGGTAATCCAGACCGTATCGCCGGTACGGGATTGGTCCCACAGACCGGCAACCCGGGCCAGAACCTCGTTGGCGCTTTCGGCACCGCCAAAACGGTGCGCACCAAAATCTTCGGCCCAGGCATGCACCGCAGCGGGTGGTATTGCGTCCCAGGCTACGCCCTCCCACACACCGAAGTCCATCTCGCGCAGGCGCGGGTCGGTCAGGGCGTGCAGATCAGGGCGCAAGGCCTGGAGGACAGCGGCCAGCTGCTGGCAGCGCTGGAGCGGCGAGACGCGCAGCGCAGCGCCCTGCGGAAGAACCTGGGCCAGTGCGTCTGCCGCCCGGGCTGTGGCATGCGGGTCGGCCGGCACATCCAGCACGCCGTAGCAGGTTCCCGCATCGACCAGCGGCTGCGCGTGGCGCACGATCCACAAAGCCATGCCAAGCCCGATCTACCCACCGGCGCTGGCACCCAGGCCCAGCGCCAAGCCCAGGTAAAAGCCCAGCTCACACACCTGTTGGATGGTGCCCAGGCAATCGCCCGTAAAACCTTGCAGACGGCGGGCAAACAGGGCGTGGGCCCGCCAAAACGCCAGGGCCGAGCCGAGCAGGCCGCCGCACCAGGCCGGCGCCATGCGCGCGTCGGTTTGCAGCGCTGCCTGCGCGCCAACTGTGAAGGCCAGCGCTGCGGCGCACCACAGCGATGCCACCGCCAAACTGGGCAACGAAATCTGATCGGCCAAGGGCTTGGACTTGGAGCCACCTTCATCGCCCACATGCGGCAACAGGCGAATGGTCAGCAAGGGCCAGGTGCGCGAGACGACGTGCCCACCCATGATGGCCGCGCACATCCAGACCGCGCTTACAGAGCCAATCAATGCCAGTAACGCCACCTTGGCCAGCAAGGCCAGCACCACCGCAATCGCACCAAATGCGCCCACGCGGGAGTCTTTCATGATGGCCAGCGCCCGCTCACGGTCGTAGCTGCCGCCCAGGCCGTCGGCCACATCGGCCAGGCCGTCTTCATGGAAGGCGCCGGTGATCCAAATGCTCCAGGCAGTACCCAAGGCAGCCGCCACCAGAGGCGCAAAGATGCCGGGCAAGCTGTGCAGCAGCAAGGCGGTCAGCGCGACAACCAAGGCACCGACCAGCACGCCGATAGCCGGAAAATGCGCGGCGCTGGCACGCAGCATGGCCGGGCTGTAGCCCACCCACTGCGCCAAACGTCCGGTCACCGGAATGCGGGTGAAAAACTGAACGGCCAGCAAAAAATGCCGGACGAAGCGCAGCACGTGGTTCATGGTGATGGTGCGGGCGTTTTCTCGGAAACGCCCGCGTCGGCAAAGCTGGCCATCTCGCGCAGGATGGCGCAGGCCGATTGCAAGAGCGGCCAGGCCAGTGCCGCGCCCGAGCCCTCACCCAGCCGCAGCCCCAGATCCAGCAGCGGCTGCACGCCCAGGTGCTGCAACATGGCGGCATGGCCGCGCTCGCCGGAGCGGTGGGCGAATACGCAGCGCTGCAGCACCAGCGGCTCCAGGGCATGGGCCACCAGCACTGCCGCGCTGGCAATAAAACCATCCACCACGATCACCCGCCGCTCGGCAGCGGCTTGCATGACCGCGCCGACCATGGTGGCAATCTCAAAACCACCCATGGCGGCCAGCACATCCAGCGGCGCGCGTGCGTCTGCATGGCGCGCCAGCACGGCGCGCAGCACCTGTGTTTTGTGGGCTATGGCTTGATCGTCCAGGCCTGTACCGGCTCCGGTGCATGCGGCAATATCCAAGCCGCTCAAACGCGCCAGCAGCAGCGCGGCAGCCGAGGTATTGCCAATGCCCATCTCACCCAGCAGCAGCACCTTGCCGGGCAGACCTTGCACCAGCGCCACGCCGTGGCGAAGGGCCTGCGCGCACTGCTCGGCGCGCATGGCGGGGTGCTGCGATGCATCAGCAGTCCCCAGATGCGCACCATCGGCTTTGCGCACCAGCAGACCGGCGCGCTGCGCGCCCGCAGGCAAACCGGCCAGAAAGTCGTGCTTGACCCCGCAATCCACCACCGTCAATGCCAGCCCGTGTTGGCGCGCCAGCACGCTGACCGCCGCGCCACCGGACAAAAAGTTCTCGACCATCTGCCAGCTCACCTCGCTGGGAAACGCGGATACGCCCTGCGCGGTAATGCCGTGGTCACCGGCAAAAACCACCATTTGCGGCTGCTCCAGAGCCGGACTTGGGTTGCCCAGAATCTCACCGATTTGCAGGGCAAGCGCTTCGAGCCGGCCCAGCGAGCCTAGCGGCTTGGTCTTGTTATCCAAGGCGGCGCGTAAAGCCTGGGTCAGGGCCGGATCGCGCAGGTCATTCACAGCGGGTAGAAGATGCTTCATAGCGGCGCCTGAGGCGGGGGTGAGATGGGAGATGGAGCGGATGCAGGCGTGGGCGACGGCGTGGGGATTACGACCCACTGCCCCTGCACCGCATGAACGGCGATACGCTGATCAAAAACTTGCTCCAGTGCGCGGTGGCTGCGGGGATCTGTGCATGCGCCGTGGTGGGTGATGCGGCCCTGGGCCATCACCACCAGCGCGTCGGCTTGCAGGGCCATGGTGACTTCATGCAGCACGCTGACCACCGTGGTGCCCTGCGCGCGCAGGCCACGCACGATCTCCAGCCAGTCCGCCTGGTGCGGCGGGTCCAGGTTGGCCAGCGGTTCGTCCATGAGCAGGATGTCGGCCTCGACGCTCAGCGCGCGCGCCAGCAGCACGCGCTGCCGTTCCCCACCGGAAAGCGCACCCAGGCTGCGGTGCCGCCAGTCCCAGGCCTGGGTCAGGCGCAGGTATTTTTCGACCACGGCCAGATCCTGTGCATCGGGCTTGCCCAGCCAGGGTTGGTGCGGCAAGCGGCCCAGCAAAGCCACATCCAGCACGCTCAGGTCGTCCACTACCTGTTCACTTTGGCCCAACCAGGACAGCGCGCAGGCCCGCGCGCGCCCGGGCCACTCTGACACCAGGCGCTCACCCAGCCAGACACGGCCCTGGTGCGGCAACAGACCGGCCAGGACTTTCAACAAGGTGGACTTGCCCGCCCCGTTGGGGCCGACGATGCTGGTCCAGCCGCCGGGTGCGAACTGCACATCCAGCGGATGCAAGACCTGCAGGCCGCCCAGCCGCGCGCCCACTGCCTGGGCCCGCAGCACGGGCGGCCTGCGCTGGAGGGTGTGGCCTGTGCTCATGGAGCGTCTCCTGCCAGCGCGGCGCTGCGGCGGTGCATCAGCCACAACAAGTAGCCGCCGCCCAGCACCGCCGTCAACACGCCCACCGGCAATTCTTGCGGCGCCATCACGCTACGCGCCAGCAGATCCGCCGCCAGCAGCAAGGCGCCCCCCATCAGACTGGACAAGAGCAAGAGCCAGGCATGCGCCGCGCGCACCAGGCTGCGCACCAGATGCGGCGCGGCCAGCCCCACAAAGGCAACCAGCCCGGTCTGCGCCACCGCCGTACCGCTGGCCAAGGCCAGCACCAGAATCAGCCCCAGGCGCATCGGTGCCAGCGGCAGGCCCAGACTCCGCGCGGTGGATTCGCCCAGCGCCAAGCCATCGAGCACGGGACTGAACAGCCAGGCGGCGAGCATGCACAGGCCCCACACCACGGCCATCAGTACACAGCCACTCCAGCCCACAAAGGCGGTGCTGCCGAGTAAAAAGCCTTGCATGGCCTGTAGCAACTGCGGTTGCAGCAACAAAATCAGCGAGCTGGCCGCACCCAGCACCACGCCCACCACCACGCCAGCTAAAAGAAGGCGCAGGGTGTGTTGCACGCCACGGGCCAGCACCAGCGTCAAAAACACCGCACCGGTCGCGCCTGCAAAGGCCGCACCCGTCAGGCCTATCTGGGCCAACCACTCCAAGGAGGCCGGGGACACACCCAGCAGCGCCAGCGCCACGCACACGCCCAGCGAAGCGCCCGCAGCGCTGCCCAGCAAATACGGATCGGCCAAGGGGTTGCGGAACAAGCCCTGCGCCACCGCGCCCGACAGGCCCAGCAAAGCCCCCGCGCTCCAGGCTCCGGCGCTGCGTGGCAGGCGAATGTCCCAGACGATTTGCCAGGCCACCGGGTCACGGCGCATGTCGGCCCAGGCCTGCCAGCCGGTGCTGCCCATGCAGACCCCCAGCAGCAAAAAGACCAGCGTCAAGGTGAGTAAACCCAGCGCCAGCACACGAGGCGCGCGGCGGGCACGCTGCGTCATGGCGACACCGGGTAGAGGCGCTGCAGGCATTGGGCGACCCGCATCGCGCCAGTCGCCATGCGCGGGCCGGGGCGCACCAGGGTGTCGGAGTCCTGCTTGCCAAACACGCACATGCGCTGCGCGCGGATGGCTGTCAGCGCAGCCCACCCCGGGCGTTTGGACAGGTCGTCGACCTCGTTGTCGCCCACCAGAATCACATCCGGTTGGGCGCGCACCACCAGCTCCGGGTTGATTTTGGGAAAGGCGCCGAGGCTGGCGGGCACGATGTTTTTCAGACCCAGCTGCGCCAAGGTCCCGCCGATGAAAGAGGACGCGCTGGCCGCATACGGGCCGGGGTTGACCTCAAAGTACACGCTTTTACCCCGGGCCTGTGGGGGCACGGCTTGCACAGCGGCGCGCATATCGCGCTCCATGGCCTGCACCACGCCCGGCGCGGTATCCACCGCCAGCACCTGCGCCAGCACCCGCACCACACGCGCGGCGTCAGCAAAATTGCGCGGCTCCAGTGCCAGCAGCGTGAGGCCCAAACCGCGCATGCGCTGCGCACCTGGCGAGGTGTTGGACACTAAAACCAGATCCGGCTTGAGGGCCACGATGGCCTCGATCTGCGGGTCCAGCCCGCCACCGACCTGGGGTAGCGTGCGCACACTGTCGGGGAAATTCGAATACCGGTCCACCCCGACCAACCGGGCGCACTGGCCCAGCGCACACACGGTCTCGGTGAGCGAGGGCAAGAGGCTGACGATGCGCTGCGGTGCACGCGTCAAGCGCACGGTCTGGCCGCTGTCGTCACGCAGTTCCGAGGCGCTGGCCAAGCCGCCGCCCACGGTCAACAGGCACACCAAAAGCAGGCGAACCCGGTTCATGCACGCACCCGCGCCGATGCGATAGACCGCTCCATCCAGCCGGCGCAGATGCGGTGCAAGGCCGCCAGGCCGTCGGTCAGGGCGGCCGGGCCGGGCTGCAGAATCAGCGGCGATTTGATCTCGTACAAATCACCGTTGCGTACGGCGGGCAGCGCGTCCCAACCCGGGCGGGCCGCGACGTTTTCAGGCCGGAATTTTTTGCCGCACCAGGAGCCGATGATGATGTCGGGCGCGCGCTGCAACACGGCATCGCCATCCGCCAGGATGCGGTTTTTGCCCAGCGACTCCAGCGCCAGCTCCGGAAAAATGTCGTCGCCGCCGGCGATGCCCATCAGCTCGGACACCCAGCGGATGGCGCTGATCTGTGGCGTTTCCCACTCCTCAAAATAGACGCGCGGTCGGCGTGCACCACGGGCTTGCAAGTCCAGCACCCGCGCACGCATGGCATCCAAATCGGCACGCCAGGCGGCAATGCGTTCCAGCCCCTGCTGCGCCTCGCCCACCATGGCGGCCACCTGGTAGAGCATGGAAAAAATCTCATCCACGCTGCGCTGGTTGAACACGGTAACCTGCACGCCATGGCGTATCAGTGCGGCAGCGATGTCAGCCTGCAAATCCGAAAAACCAAACACACAATCCGGCTTGAGCGCCAGGATCTTGTCGATCTTGGCGCTCAAAAACGCACTCACCTTGGGCTTGTCCCGCCGCGCCTGCGCCGGGCGCACGGTATAGCCCGAGATGCCCACAATCCGCGCCTCCTGCCCCAGCAGGTACAACCACTCGGTGGTTTCCTCGGTGAGGCAGACGATGCGTTGGGGGGTGAGGGTCATGGGGCGCAGTACCTGACAAGGGCTATTTAGGGGCCCATTGCAGGGTGGTGAAGAAGTTGCATCCGGCAGTCGAATAACCGCTAACCTGTTGATAAGTTTGATCGGTGACGTTATTGATACGCATCGACAGGGTCCAATCTTTGTCCAGCTTGTAGAGCGCGCGCACGTTCAGCAAGCTGTAGGCCTGATTCACCGTGGTGTTCCCAGAGTCGTCAAAACTTGCGCCAACATCTTGGATTTCGGCACCCAGCACCCAGTCGTTCCAGGGCATTTCCGCCCCAAGCACCGCTGTCTGGCGGGCACGCAGGGTCAGGTACTTTCCGGTCGCATTATTCCGCGGGTTCAACATGTCGAGTGATCCCGTGAACCGGACGCGGCCCACGCTGTGCGCACCCGACAAGGTAGCGCCTTCGACCGAAGCGGCATCCACGTTGTACCAGCAAAACCGGCCAGCCGAACATGTCGTCGTACCCGAGGAAATCAGATTGCTGTAGGTGTTGCTGAAATAAACCAGACGGACCTGACTTCCGCTTTGCGCAAAAGCCAAACTAAGCTCGTTACTGCGACCGCTCTCTGGGCTCAGGCTTGTGCTGCCGTAGTAACCCAGCAGCTGCTCCAAAGTGGGCGTGCGATAGGAGGTTCCCGAAGAGGCTCCCACGCGCACAGAGGGTGTCACTGCATACGCGTACGACAAAACGCCAGTGCTATTCGGACCGTATACGCTGTCGTCATCGCGCCGCGCATTCAACTGGAACTCATTAGCACCAGCGGTGGTCGTGTAGCCCAAACCCGTGGCATTCACCGATCGGCTGCTGTCAATGGCCGTGTTAGTCAAGTCACCATAGGAGTAGTTTTCAGCGGCAACAAAAGTATCGTTTTTCCGCTCGACAAAAGTACTCCACAGCCCGCCAAGACCCTTCCATTGCGCGTCAGCGCTGACACCGTCTAACACGGTGAAGTAGTCCCAAGCGGGATAGGTGTTGCTCATATACGAGGTCATCGACCGCGAGACCCGAACGGTACTGGTCAAGGCGTCAGACCAGTTGGCGCGCCAGCTGGCAGAAGAAGCCTGCAAGGTTCCGCTGGTAGTGGTGTCTTCGTAATTGTTATTGCCGTAAATATCAACCGAACGATACTGGAGGCGGTTTTGGGTGCTCGCAATATCTAGGCGGTGCGCTTCGCTTAGTTGGTACCCAAGGCGCAAGCTGGCATCATTGTTGTTTGATCCCTCGGTACTGGGGCTGTGCGCGACGCTCTTATAGGTGTCAAACCCATCCGTCACGGACGATGCGATCGTGAAGGCGTAATCCCAATCGCCCACCCCCCCGCGGGCCCCGGCGGTCACTTTTTGAGCGTTGTAGCTGCCCGCACCAAATGACAGTGACGGATAGAAACCCTGCTGACCTTTGCGGGTGAAAATTTGCACTGCGCCAGTCATGGCGTCCGCCCCGTACAAAACGCTGCTGGGGCCGCGCACAATCTCTATGCGTTCGATGTCACCCAAGGGCACCAACTCCCAATTGACGCCACCACCCGTTTGATCGCCATCCTGCCCTCCCACGCGAACGCCGTCTATCAACAAGCCGGTCATGCGCGCCTCGCCGCCGCGAACATAAACTTTGTCGCCCCCGGCCTTGAAACCTCCAATCTGCAAACCTGGTTGCAGGGCCAATAATTGCAGCAAGGTAGTCGCCCCACTCTCCTCAATCTGCTGCCGGTCAATCACCGTCACATCCGCTAGCACCTCCTTGACCGGGCGGGCAAAGCGACTCGCCGTGACAACCACCTCCGGTAAAGCGACCGCTTCGGCGGCATCCTGCGCACCCGCAGAAAAGGAAGAAATGAGCGCGCCAAACGCCACGGCTGCGCCAAAGCGCGCAGAGAAAAATCCAGTTTTCATAAAAAGTGAACCATCAACAAGAGCCCTCGCCGTCTTCCCCGACAGCGCATGGACGTCACGGCTGTGCGACGCGCGCGCAACCACCTATTGGCCGGTATCCGGGCTGGTGGAGCAAACGCCATCGCCTTCCCAAGCGCGTGTTCAAGACGCTCAGTGGCCGTGATGGAGCCGGAACCGGGGTCGGTTCGTCCACTTACCGTTGCGGGGGCAGCGCAGGTTAGGTTGGCGGATGTGCCGCCGTCCCTCCTGCTTCCCGTTGAACTGCGCCATGCGAACCACAGCGCGAGCACCAACGGGGCCATTGTAGGTGCGCCGTCCGGGAGGCGGCATGCTGTGGATGCGACCTACAATGCGCCGCTATGCACCCTGAGTCCACCGCCGAACACATCGCCGAGCGCGTCGAGCGGCTGCTGGTGCGCTACGAGGAGTTGCAGCGCACCAATGCCTTGCTCAGCGGACAGGTGCAGACACTGACGCAGGAGCGCGACTCACTGCGCTCCCGTCTCGCCGCAGCGCGGGGCCGCATTGAAGCCCTATTGGATCGTTTGCCGGCACCAGCGCCATCCACTGCAGCCACTCCGGTTGGCGATCACCGCGAGTCCTTATGAAACAACTCGAAGTGCAAATCATGGGCCACGGCTATTTGCTGGGTTGCCCCGAAGGCGGCGAGGCCCAGCTCATGGCTGCGGTCAGCCGGGTCGATTCAGCCATGTGCAAGATTCGGGACGGCGGCAAGATCAAGGCGCGCGATCGCATCGCGGTTCTGGCCGCGTTGAATCTGGCATATGAAGCCAACGACCTCGCCGACAACGCGCCCCAGGCAGAGCCGATGCCGCTCACCCTGAGCCGCCGCCAGAGTGACGTGTTGCTGG
The DNA here is from genome assembly GCA_947446885.1 of Comamonadaceae bacterium. Taxonomy (GTDB): domain Bacteria; phylum Pseudomonadota; class Gammaproteobacteria; order Burkholderiales; family Burkholderiaceae_C; genus Allorhodoferax. Next base: position 7,485 of record CANFHZ010000049.1, on the reverse strand, counting down.
AGCCCCTGTTGCGCCGCCTGGACAAAGTGCTGGGCGACGACGGAAAACTGTTCTGAGCGCCGGCCAAGAGGCCTACAATGTTCCCGTCTGCGGAACTGCCGGGCTTTTGATTTCCTTTACCAATGCTCATTGAGCCAGGGCTTGGAATATCGCCCCCCTAGCGCGATCATCTCGCGTCAGATGAACCCGATGGGGTGCTGACCTCGCCCACCTAAACTGCGGTTTAGGATGCCGGTCCGGTGGCCTCCGCAGACACTTTTCCCGCCCCTCCTCCTCCCGATCCCCCAGCTCCCCCTTTAGCCTGCGCCCGTATCCATGTTTGAGCCGCAACTGATTGCCGAACTCGCAGCCCTCGGGCTGTGCGCCGGATTTATGGCCGGCATGCTGGGCATTGGCGGCGGCATGCTGATCGCGCCCTTTATGACCATCATCCTGGACCAGCGCGGTGTGGGAACCGATGTGGGCGTCAAAGTGGCCATCGCCACGTCCATGGCCATGATTGCTTTCACCAGCCTGTCCAGCCTGCGCGCACACCACAAACGGGGCACAGTGCGCTGGGACATCGTCACCGCATTGGCACCCGGCATTGCGCTGGGCGGCGCACTGGCCAGTGCCGGCGTTTTTGCGGTGCTCAAAGGGCATACCGTGTCGCTGGTGTTTGCCGCTTTTGTAGGTTTTTCGGCCACACAAATGCTGCTGAACAAGCAACCGCGCGCCAGCCGCCAACTGCCGGGCGCCGTGGGCCAAAGCGCCGCCGGGGTGGCCATCGGATTTTTGTCGGGCCTGGTGGGCGCGGGAGGCGGCTTTGTCAGCGTGCCCTACATGCTGGCGCATAACGTGGCCATGATCAACGCGGTGAGCACTAGCGCCGCGCTGGGTTTCCCCATCGCATTGTTCAACAGCCTGGGCTACATCGTGGGGGGCTGGGATGCGCCGGGCCTGCCGCCCTGGTCGCTGGGCTATATCTGGCTGCCCGGCTTGCTGGTGACCGCCTCATGCAGCATTTGGACCGCGCCCCTGGGCGCAAAAATGGCGCACCGCCTGCCCATGCTCACACTGCGCCGGATTTTTGCCTTCCTGCTCTACGGCCTTTGCATTTATATGCTCCACAAAGGCCTGAGCGACTAAGGCAGGAGCTGCACCCTGCGAGGCCTGTCGCCAGATTGGTCGAATTTCAGCCTTGCAACAGCTTTTCTTGCGCGGCAATCACGCTTTGGCGCTTGGCGATTTCATCGCCGACAGGTGGTCCTTTGAACCGCTTGTTTTCGATTCCAAACCACAGCAGCAGCAAAAACACCAGAAACCCGACCGAGTAATAGGCCAGACCCGGCACAAAGCCGGTGTTGGCAACTGGGTCTGCGGCGATGCTCGGCACGAATACATGGCCGGCAATCGTGATCACCACGGTTCCCAGCATGACGATCAGCGCGAAGGGTTTGGAAAGCGCAGCTAGCCGGAAAGGACCAAAGGTGCTCCAGGTCTTTCCTTCTGCAAAAAATCCTGCAAAGATGGGCATGCCGTATGAGATGTAGAGGTACATGGCGCTGCCAGTAGACAGAGCGGCAAAAGCGCCCAAAGGTGTGGTGATGGCGGTCAGCAAACTGGTCAAGACCGCGGTGGCCCAAATTGCGGCCACCGGCGTGCGGTAACGGGGGCTCACGGTTTTGAGCAAGGCCGAGAAAGGTAGACCATCGTCGCGGGCGAAGGCGTAAATCATGCGGGACGTGGAAGTAACCGCGGCCAGCGCGCAGAGGAAGTTGGAAACCATCACCGCCAGCAACATCAGCTTGCCGAAAGTACTGCCCAAAATGGCGGCGATAAACAGGTTGTTGAACGATGCCCAACCCGTCTTGGCCGCAGCGGCCATGTCAGGAATCGCAAAAATCATGGCGAGAATCAAGACAAAGCCAAAGACCAAAGACCAGCCCACCGCATGCAACATGCCGCGTGGCACGGTGTTGCGGGCGTCTTTTGTTTCCTCGGAGGTGTGGGCCGACGCGTCAAAGCCAGTGATGGTGAAGAGCGGGTAGAGCAGGCCAATCACAAAAGCCATCAGGGCGCTGGACTCCGGTGCCACGTCACCTCCCGCCGGGCCGCTGAAGTTGACAAATTCAAAGGTCCGAGCCAGGTCGATGGACGGTGCGGCGGCTAAAAACATGCCGATCAACAAGACGGTCACCACAAAAATCAGATAGCCAGCAAAATCGGTCATCATCGTGGTCAAGCGGATACCAAAATGGTTGAGCACCGCCTGGGCCGCGGTCACCGCCGCAACGGACACTATTTGCGTGGTGGTTGACCAGTTGCTGACGTCTATGCCCATCACCGCGCCGAACCACAAATCCTTGGTGATGGTGTACAAAAACACATTCACTGCCGGCACCACAAAGAGCAGGCCCAAGAGGTTGACGTAGGCCGTTGCCCAGCCCCAAAAACGTCCGCCCAAAATGGATGACCAGTGGTATAGCCCCCCAGCTGTTGGATAGGCCGAAGCAATTTGCCCCAGGCCCGCCGCCACCACCAGTGCAAATATGCCACCGACCAGCCAGCCTACAGTCAGCGAAAAACCACCTCCGGTAGACAAGGCAATGGGAAAGGACCCGAAACCGCCCGACAAAATGCAGATGATTGAAAAAGAAATCGCAAAGTTCTGAAAGCTCCCCATACGCCGGGACAGCTCTTGCGCATAGCCCATTCCGTGCAAGACCTTCTCATCTTCGGACAGGTGTTCATTCGACATATCTACCTCCTGATAAATGGTGTGTGACAAACCCGCTCAAACCTTCAGACCCTTAAAAATACGATCTTTTCTCGCAGAGCACGGCGGTGTGTAATTAGCAAATCACGTGCCGCGGCAAAAGTGTAAAGGCCTAGAAAGCACCCTGCACAAAGCACCATATGAGCGCATAGATTCCGGTAGCTTGCTGTGGGCAGTGCGTGCAATGCACCAACGGATGCTGCGTGCTACGAAAAGGTGCGCACGAGCATAAAAAAAGCCGACGCAAGCGTCGGCTTTTTTCTTTGGCAGAAGGGCCAGACTGTGGCTTAACCCATGTGCAAACCGCCGTTAACCGAGAAGTCGGCGCCAGTCGCGTAGCCGCCCTCTTCAGAGGCCAGCCAGGCGATGATGGACGCGATCTCGCTGGGCTCACCCAGGCGTTTGACCGGCACGGTGGCCACGATCTTGGCAAGCACGTCTTCGCGAATGGCCTTGACCATGTCGGTGCCGATGTAGCCGGGGCTCACGGTGTTGACAGTGACACCCTTGGTGGCCAGCTCTTGGGCGAGTGCCATAGAGAAACCGTGCATGCCGGCTTTGGCCGCCGAGTAATTGGTTTGCCCCGCCTGGCCTTTCTCGCCGTTGACCGACGAGATATTGATGATGCGGCCCCAGCCTTTTTCCACCATGTCGGCGACCACTTGCTTGGTCACGTTGAACATGGAGTTGAGGTTGGTCTCGATCACCATGTCCCAGTCCTCACGGCTCATCTTCAAAAACATGCGGTCGCGGGTGATGCCGGCGTTATTCACCAGTACGTCGATCACGCCGTGTTCGGCCTTGGTCTTGGTGAAAGCTTCAACGGTGGAATCCCAATCACCCACGTTGCCCACGGAGGCATAAAAGGTGTAGCCCAGAGCAGCCTGCTCGCCAATCCATTTGGCATGGTCGCGGGTGGGGCCGCAACCGGCAATGACTTTAAAACCTTCTTTGTGCAGGCGCTGGCAGATGGCGGTACCGATGCCACCCATACCGCCGGTCACGTACGCAACTTTTTGACTCATCACGATCTCCTCTTTGTAAATAAAAACTTCAGCTAAAAATTAACGCTCGATGGTCAGCGCAACGCCCATGCCACCGCCGATACACAGGCTGGCAATGCCTTTTTTGGCGCCGCGGCGGCCCATCTCGTGCAGCAAGGTCACCAAAATGCGGCAACCGGACGCGCCAATCGGATGCCCGATGGCAATCGCGCCGCCGTTGACATTGACTTTGGACGTATCCCAACCCATGGCCTGGTTTACAGCGCAGGCCTGGGCTGCGAAGGCTTCGTTGATTTCGAGCAAATCAAGGTCTTGGGCTTTCCAGCCAGCCCGCGCCAGCGCCTTTTGCGAGGCGGGCACCGGGCCCATGCCCATCATGGCGGGGTCCAGACCACTGGTCGCAAAACTGGCGATGCGACCCAGCGGCGTGAGCCCGAGGGCGGCGGCTTTTTTGGCTGTCATCACCATCACGGCAGCCGCGCCGTCGTTGATGCCCGACGCGTTACCCGCCGTGACACCACCGGTTTTGTCAAAAGCCGGACGCAGACCGGCCAGGGCAGCGGCATCGGTTTTGCGGTTGATGTATTCATCAGCGGCGAAAACAATGGGATCGCCCTTGCGCTGGGGGATGCTCACGGGAACGATCTCGTCGACGAACTTGCCCGCATCCTGCGCGGCTGCGGCTTTTTGCTGGCTGGCCAGAGCCAGCGCGTCCTGCATATCGCGGCTGATGCTGTGGGCTTTGGCCACATTCTCCGCAGTAATGCCCATGTGGTACTGGTTGTAGACGTCCCACAAGCCATCCACGATCATGGAGTCCACCATATTCCAGTTGCCCATGCGCTGGCCGTCGCGGCTGCCCATGAGCACGTGGGGCGAAGCGCTCATGTTTTCCTGGCCACCGGCAATCACGATCTCGCTGTCGCCATAGGCGACGGCCTGGGCGGCCAGCATCACAGCCTTGAGGCCGGAGCCGCACACGGCATTGATGGTCAGTGCCGGGGTTTCTTTGGCCACGCCGCTCTTGATGAGAGACTGGCGCGCAGGGTTCTGACCCGAACCGGCGGCCAGCACCTGGCCCAGGATGACCTCGCCGACCTGGTCCGCGCCCAGACCGGTGCGCTCCAACAGGTTTTTGATGACGGTAGCACCCAAATCGGGCGCGGCAACTTTGGACAGGCTGCCGCCGAATTTGCCCACTGCGGTGCGGCTGGCGGCGACGATGACGATATCTTCCATGGTGGTGTACTCCTAAAAATAGTTTTGAAAGAACTCAGGCTTTTGCCAGCACGTAACTGCCAGGCGCGGGCATACGGGCTTTGAACCCCGCTTTGCCGTAGGTCTTGGGTGCGGGAATTTTTTTACCGCCGTGGCCGGCCAGCCAGTCCGACCAATCGGTCCACCAGCTACCCGGATGTTCAGTCGCGCCCACCATCCAGGCGGCATGGGTCGCAGGCAGGCGGCCATCGGCGCGGATCCAGTGGCTGCGTTTTTTCTTGGCAGGTGGGTTGATGACGCCAGCGATATGGCCGGAGGCACCCATCACAAACCGAACCGGGCCGCCCAAGACCTGGCTGGAGGCATACGCGCCATCGGCAGGAACGATATGGTCTTCGCGCGAGGCGTATAGGTAGACCGGAATATCGATGGAACCCAAATCAATCGGCTCGCCGCAAACCGTGGCGGCACCCGGCTCGACCAACTTGTTTTCCAGGTAGGTGTTGCGCAAATACCAGGCGTAAAAAGGGCCGGGCAGGTTGGTGGCGTCGGAATTCCAGTACAGCAGATCAAAGGGCGGCGGCGACTCGCCTTGCAGGTAGTTGCCGACCACATAGTTCCAGACCAGCTCGTTGGGGCGCAAAAAGCTGAAGGTGGTGGCCAGGTCGCGGCCCTTCATCAAGCCGCCCTGCCCGAGCTCGCGTTCGCGGTAGTCCACAAACGATTCGTCAATAAAAACGTCAAGCACTCCGGTGTTGGAGAAGTCCAGCAGCGTAGTCAAAAAGGTGGCACTGGCGACCGGTTTTTCACCGCGCGCCGCCAGCACAGCGAGCGCAGTGCCCAGCATGGTTCCACCCACGCAAAAACCCAGCGCGTTGATGGCTTTGTCGCCCTGGGACTTGGCACCAATGGCACGGGTGACCTCGATGGCGCGGATGACCGCATCTTCCATGTAGTCGTCCCAGGTTTTCTGGGCCACAGCTTCGTCCGCGTTGCGCCAGCTCACCACAAAGGTTCGGTGACCCTGGGCCACGGCGTAGCGGATCAGCGAGTTCTCCGGCTGCAGATCCAGGATGTAAAACTTGTTGATGCAAGGCGGCACGATCAGGAAGGGCTTCTCGTATACCTGTGCGGTCAAGGGCTTGTACTCCAGCAGCTGGAACAACTCGTTTTCGAACACCACAGCGCCTTCGGTGGTCGCAACGTTCTGGCCTACGGTGAATACGCTCTCATCGGTCATGGACACATGGCCCTGGCCCAGATCGTGGATGAGGTTTTGCAGGCCCTTGGCAATGCTTTGGCCTTGGGTCTCAATGGCCAGCTTCAGGGCTTTGGCGTTGAATGCCAGAAAGTTGCTCGGCGCGCTGGCTGCGGCCCATTGCTCTACCGCAAAGCGCAGGCGGGCCACGGTTTTCGCGTCCGCACGCACGGCGTCAACCAGACCGGTGAGGGCCCGGGTCTGGATCAGGTGGGCCGCCGCCGCATGCGAGGCCAGCGGGTTATGCGCCCAGGCGGCATCGGCAAAACGCCGGTCGGCCCCAATGCCGGTGGCCTGCGGACCCATGGCCATCAAGGCGGTGATCTGCTCTTGGAAATCCGCCTGCACTGCAGCCAACTTGGCAGGCTCCATTTGAACCTGCGGCATGTGGTCAACAAACTGCCGCCAACCGGCAAACAAGGCCTCCAGAGGCTGGGAGGCCGGGGAATCAACAGGCATGCATACTCCTTGGGTTTGCCCCGAGTATCTCAGGGCAAGCATGGATATTTCTTACGAAATTACCCTATTTGCTTACATATTGAGGACAAATTACCCCTATGTACATCGTTCCCTTCGTCTGGCTATACATCGCATTCATGATGGCGGTGGCCGAAGCCACCAGCCCCATCGGCACGCTGCTGGGCGCGGGGGTGACCTTTGTCTTGTACGGGCTGCTCCCTGTGGGCTTGATGCTGTACTTCATGGGCTCGCCAGCGCGCCGACGCGCCAACCGGGCGGCAGCCCAGGCGCAAACCGCGGCGGCACCCGTGCCAACAGATTCACACCAGAGCGATGGCAGCAGCCATGCGGCCACAGACCCCATCACGGCGGAACGAGAAAAATCGTGAAGGCTGCGACATGGTGCACCAGGCGGGCGAACCATCGTTGCCGTAAATAGCCTGCACGCCCGCAGCCTGCAAGCGCCGGCGCGCCAGGCCGGGGAGATCGGCCAGCCATTTACCCGGGCGAAAAGGGATGAAGCACGCAGCAGCCGCAGCGTCTGCAGCCAGAAAAGCCTGCCGCACATCGTCACCCACCTCAAATACCTGCGGGCCAATGCAGGGGCCGAGCCAGGCCAATAGGGCACCGGGTGCGGCTTGCATGGCAGCCACACCCCGCTCCACCACGCCGCCCGACGCGGTACCGGCAAGCCCGCGCCACCCGGCGTGCAGGGCCGCCACCTGTTCACCCGCGCGGTCGCACAACAAAACCGGCAGGCAATCGGCCACCTGCGCTGTGCAGGCCAG
>CANFHZ010000048.1 GCA_947446885.1 Comamonadaceae bacterium | reverse complement strand
GAATTAAAACCGACTTTACTGTTAGTCCCTTCTACTCAAGGTTACGGCGATACAGGTTTTCTTGTCAAAGATCTGGTTAATGCTGCAAATGCAGTAAATGCCGACGTCTTAAATTTCACTCACTTTGGATTTATCCAGAATAGACTTCCCAAAAATGAAATTATAACAATACTAGATTACTTCATGGATCCAAGTGTCAAATCTTCAATTCGTGTAATTGTCTGGGATATAGATTTCAGATTTAAAAAAGAAATGATCGAGATATGGAAACTAAAGATATCCAAATTCTGAAGTGCTGAAATTTATTCTCCAAGATGCAATCATGAGCCTGTCAGAAATTTTGTGTGTGAGGCATGCCATGTCACCAAGGATCATGTATGCCGAGCATTTGAGCAGGATAATTTTTGGTTAGACCGTAAAATCACTCTGATAGAAACCCCAGCACTATGACTAACCCGCGCGCCTTGAAATCGCAACTCGATCCAAAGACCGAGCAGGCTGTTCGCCGCTTTTTAGAAGTCGCACAGGAACAATTTCACCCTAAAGGGGCGATAGTGTTTGGCAGCCGTGCCAGGGGTACCCACAGGGTTGATAGTGATGCTGATGTCGCCGTATTGCTGGACGGCGAGCACGCCGGAATGGTGTCGACAAAGATGGCTATGGCGAATCTGGCGTTCGATGTGCTGATGGAGACGGGTATCAATATTTCTCCATTGCCCGTGTGGATGGACCAATGGGAACATCCTGAGCGTTTTTCAAACCCATCCTTGTTGGAAAATATTGCCCGCGAAGGTATCCGTTTGTGACGGCCACTCGTGCGGCAGACGCTTTGATGATCAAGGCCCATCAGGCACTTCGATCGGCGCAGGGCTTGATTGCATTGGACGATGCCGATGGAGCTTGTAATCGGGCTTACTACGCGATGTTTGATGCAGCTCGAGCTGCGCTGCTGGTCAAGCTGGGTCGTACGGAAGCGGATTTCGCTAAGACCCACCGCGGCTTGATCAATGCATTTAGCGAACACTTGATCAAAGACGGAACGCTGTCGAGAGATTTGGGACGGTCGCTCAAAAGGGCCGAAGAGATGCGCCTCTTGGCAGACTACGATGGTGATTCAGTAGGGATGGCAGACGCGATGACCATGGTCTCTGACGCGAAGATTTTTATCTCTGCCATCGAAAAATTGACCGTTTAATTTTTAGCGAAAGTTGCCCCCTGATGTGCAAGTGTCGGGTTAAACCGACACTTGGCGGTGATGCTCTGGCGCGCAGCAGTCGGGTATTTTTCTTGGGGGCTTGGTGCTTAAAGTGCCCAATACCGCAAAACTGACCTGTCCACTCAAGTGCCAAGCTGCTCTCCAAGACACCGTCCATTAGCAGCGTCTGAGGTGGCCAGTGCGGCTCACCGCACAGTGGCTCTACAGAAAAATGGGGGAGGGCGAGTCCAGTGCCAAGCCGATCGAATTCCAGTTGAATTCCGAGGTCTTAGACAGGTGGGTTTTGGGTGGCTTTTCTACGTTGCGAAGGACACTTTTTTAACCCTTGCGTAACCTCGCGCTGCTGCTTGTTTTTTAAGGGTAAATAAATTTTTTGAGTCCGCTGCGTCTACCAATTCCACCACCCGGGCTGGAATGCGCGTGGCGGAAATTATGGCACAGGGGTTGGGGGGCTTAAGGCCGTTTTTTGGCTAGGGTCGATCTTCTAAAACCTACCCGGCATGGTGTTTGGAGGGCTAGGTGTCTGCGGCCTATGCGGTAGTAGCCCTGGGTGCCTGTGAATTGCGCCAGCTGGGAAGTGTCAAGCAAGGACATGGTCTGCGTCTCAAAGTAGCCTTTAGACACGCAGTTTGTTGTCGGCGGGGCGTTTGGGCAACCTGAAGTCCGCCACTTTGTCGGGTCATTGGCTAGTGGCTCATTACGGGATGTGAGCGTTGACGCCATTGAGGCTTGGGTCAAGAAGTCCCGCCAAAGGCACTGATAACTTGCTCGCAAAGCAGGGCAGTAGCACAGCGTCAAATCAGCCCTACAGCGCGTGATCAGCCGATGCCGCTGGCATGGGTAGCATCAGTCCCTGACACCACGACCCCGGGCTGGAGCGCGGTAAAACCCACGCTTACCCATTGCGCCTTGCTGGTTTGGCGCTGGCTGTAACGGATAGGTGTCCATACACATGGGTAGCTGGCAGGGGCTTCCCAACTTAAACCGTCCGTCCGCCGGGCTGGGGTTTATCTCTGCAAGTTGTACTTGACAAAGTAAAGCATCTGTTTACAATAAGCGCCGATGATCGCAACTTTCAAGCACAAGGGTTTGGAGCTCTTTTTTACCAAAGGCAGCTACAAAGGCGTACCTGCGCAGCACGGAGCCCGTGTTGAGCGGATGCTGGATAGATTGGATTCCGCCCGCGAAGCCAAGGACATGGACTTACCCGGCTTCAAATTCCATGCGCTTAAAGGTGACAGAAAAGGCGAATTCGCAGTTTCAGTTTCCGGGAACTGGCGGATCACCTTTGGGTTTGATGGTCAAGACGCAGTAAACGTAAATTTGGAGGACTACCACTGATGAAGTCGCTACGAAACCCCAATCGCAAGCCCACGCATCCCGGCGCAGTGTTGCGCGAAGATGTCCTGCCCGAACTTGGTTGGACCCAGGTCGAGCTGGCCAATCGGCTTATGGTCAGTAGACAAACCGTCTCTGATCTATTGGGTGAAAAGAAAGGCGTTACCGCTGAAATGGCCATCCGCATTTCCAGCGCTGTGGGTGGAACGCCTGAGAGTTGGCTCAGCATGCAACAGGCCGTTGACCTATGGAAAGCTGGGATTAAATTCAAAAGTAACCCAGCACTAGCGCCACTGTTCCGGCAAGCATCTATGGCAGCCTAGACAAGCTTGCTTGCATCAAAGGCTACATCGGTGTCCGCTTGCATGTGATGTTGTTCTGCATTCGAGGCAATGTGGTGCAGGTTATTTGCCTGCGCAAGGCCAACCCAAGAGAGGTGAAGAGCTATGCCGAAACTTAAACCGGGAACCATCCAGTGCTGCTCGTTACACAGTGGCTCTACAGAAAAATGAGGGAGGGCGGATCCAGTGCCAAGCCGATCGAATTCCAGTTCGATTCTGAGGCCTTAACAGGGGTTTGGGGTGGCTTTGTTACGTTGCAAAGGACGCTTTTCAAGGTAAATCAATTTTTCGAGTCCGCTGCGTCTACCAATTCCACCACCTGGGCCGGAATGCGCGTGGCCGAATTTATGGCACGGGGGATTGAAGTCGCGCTAGTCCGGTAGAGCGCAGAATGTGGCCTTAATTTGCGCAGGCCCTTGATTACAGCCCCTTATCGGCTTTTTCGGTTTGAATAAGACGGAAACTGAGTTTGATCAGCGTCATAACGATATACAGCCCGGTGAGGTCGCCAATCGCTGTAACTACAAACCCTTGGATGAAGTCATTTTGCATGCCGGACCAAAACAGCACCAATTGATTCATGGAGCTGTTCAGCAGCGCAAAAAATATCCCCATCGACAAAATATTCCGGAATGTGATATTCCCTAGATTCTCATCCAACTGGAATCGGTGTTTGAAAAACAGCCAGGTCAGTAAAGGAGTGAGACCGTTCACGCAGGCCAGTTGTAAGTCCAGTAGCACATCTCCTTGGAACATGACGAAATAGGCGTTTAAAAATGATACAAGGGCGATAGCCAGCGCCGCGCTCCAGCGGGCGAGCATTACAAATAAGAGTTTGAATCCGCTGGGAATATGCACCAGATGTGCGCCGGGCATCAAATACAAAAAACCTGTTAGAGAATTATTCAGAAAATACAGTGCTGCGTAGAGCAGACCCACTAAAATGAAAATGCCGGTATTTTTCTTTATTGACTTGAATATTTGCATGCAGAACGGTTTGATGTTGGTCCTTGTAGGCACACACACTTTACCAAAAAAAAATTATTTCACCTAATTTTTATTTTTATCCTAATGCGATTACTTTCTGATTCCTAGCATAATAGACTACTTAGAAACGGAATATCGATATGGACAACCTTTACCTGCGGTTTTTGCAAATAGCCAATGTGATCCAGAAAGGCAGCCTGGCGCAGCTCGACGAAACGTCTATTGCGCTGCTGAATGAAGTCGCGGTCGGTCACGCTCAAGGCGGCGCGCTGACCGTGAGCCAGGCAATGGGCTTGGCTAACATTGCCAGCGCGACTACGATCCATCGCAAGCTCGACGAATTGCGGCTTGCCGGCTTCATAGAGCAGACCTTTCAGGGCAACAACCGCCGCACCAAATACCTGGTTCCAACCGCGCTGACGCACGCCTACTTCAAGCAAATGTCGGAGGCCATGGCCTTGGCCTTGGCCGCACGATCAGCATCGCCCTGCTAAACCGCCAACGGGTGGCGCAGATGGCCGCCGCGCAGCGGCTGAGGCGGGCGGGCCATGTGCTAGGCCATCTCCCCGCGCAGCAGGTATTCCATGAGCGCTTTTTGAACGTGCATGCGGTTCTCTGCCTCATCCCAGACCACACTGTGTGGACCGTCGATGACTTCCGCGTCGACCTCTTCGCCCCGGTGCGCGGGCAGGCAGTGCATGAACAAGGCGTCGGGGGCCGCCACGGCCATCATGGCGGCGCTAACCCGCCATGACGTAAACGCCTGCATACGGGCGGCGTTTTCTGCCTCATAGCCCATGCTGGTCCACACATCGGTGGTCACCAAGTCCGCGCCCCGGCAAGCCTGCAAGGGATCTGAAAAAACCCGGTAAGAGTCCGCCGATCCCACACCCGCGACAGCCTGGTCCACCTCGTAGCCACGTGGGGTGCTGACATGCACCGTGAAGCCCAGCAATTCGGCCGCCTGTAACCAGGTGTTGGCCATATTGTTCCCGTCACCCACCCATGCTACGGTTTTGCCGGCGATGCTGCCGCGGTGCTCGATGAAAGTGAAGATGTCAGCGAGCACCTGGCAGGGGTGGAACTCGTTGGTCAGACCATTGATCACCGGAACCCGCGAGTGCGCAGCAAAGCGCTCGATCTTGGTCTGCTCAAAGGTGCGGATCATCACGATATCGGTCATGCGGCTGATGACTTTGGCGCTGTCCTCAATGGGTTCGGCGCGCCCCAGTTGGCTGTCTCCGGTGGTGAGGTGCACCACGCTGCCGCCCAATTGGTACATGCCTGCCTCGAAGCTGACCCGGGTGCGGGTCGACGCTTTTTCAAAAATCATGGCCAGCGTGCGATCCAGCAAGGTGTGGTGTTTTTCATAGGTTTTGAACTTGTGCTTGATCAGCGCCGCCCGCGCAAACAGATAGGTGTATTCATGGGCACTCAGGTCCTTGAATTGCAGGTAATGCTTCATGCCGCAGCCTCTTGGTCCGCTAAAAATTTTCTGATCTGCGGCGCAAGAATCGCCACCATCGCATCCACTTCGGCGGCCGACACGATGAGCGGCGGCACCAAGCGCACCACCCTGTCGGCGGTCACGCTGATTAAGAGACCCGCGTCTAAGCATTGCTGCATGAGCGCGCTGCATGGAATGGCCAATTCAATGCCTATCATCAGCCCGCGTCCGCGGATGTCCTTGACCGCGCCGCTGGCCAGTTGATCCGTCAGTTCCCGCTGCAGCGCTTCGGTGAAATGGCGGCCCATGGCCGCTGCGTTCTCCAGCAGGCCGTCGCGTTCCATGATGCGGATGGTCTCCACCCCGGCACGCATGGCCAGCGGATTGCCGCCGAAGGTGCTGCCGTGGTTGCCCGGAGAAAAAATACCAGCGGCCTTGGGGCCGGCCACCACCGCGCCGATGGGCACACCCGAGCCCAGGCCTTTGGCCAGCGGCATCACATCCGGCACGATGCCTGCCCACTGGTGCGCAAACCACTTGCCGGTGCGGCCCATGCCGCATTGCACTTCGTCAATCATCAGCAGCCAGTCACGCGCATCGCACAAGGCGCGCACGTCGCGCAGGTAGTCCATGTGCATGGGGTTGACGCCACCTTCCCCCTGTACGGCCTCCAAAAATACCGCGACGACGTTCGGGTTGTTGGCCGTCGCATCCCGCAGCGCCGCGATATCGTTGACGGGCACCCGCACAAAGCCCTCCAACAGCGGGCCGAAGCCGGCCTGGATTTTGGTATTGGCCGTGGCGCTCAGCGTGGCGATGCTGCGGCCGTGGAAAGCTTTTTCGTAGACCACGATTTCCGGGCGTTCAATGCCTTTGTCATGGCCGAATTTGCGTGCCAGTTTGATGGCCGCTTCGTTGGCCTCCAATCCGGTGGAGCAAAAAAACACATTGCGCATCCCGGAGAGTGCGACCAACTTGGCGGCAAGCTCTTCTTGCAAAGGAACGTGGTAGTAGTTGCAGCTGTGGATGATTTTTCCCAGCTGATCCTGCAGAGCGGGCACCAAATCCGGGTGGTTATGGCCCAGGGTGTTGACCGCGATGCCGCCCAATGCATCCAGGTATTCACGGCCGTTGACATCCCAAACCCGGCAGCCCTGTCCGTGCGATACCGCCATGGCCAATCGTCCGTAGGTGTTCATCACGTGCGGAGATGACGGGGCGGCGCTCGCGGTACTGTTCATGGGGAGGGTGCTCCAGAGTGAAACCGCGCCGAATGGGGGTAGCGCGGGGAGGCCGCATTCTAGGGGCCACGGGTAGAATCCCGCCGCTTGCGCAGCGGCGTTGTGTGTTTTCGCGGCGAGGCGTTTCCGTCCATGGCTCCCCCACCTTCCACTGTTCTCTACATCCTGGGCAAAACCTCGGACGGCAAAACCTTCCGCCCCAGCGACTGGGCTGAACGGCTGGCCGGTGTCATGAGCCAGTTCCGTCCTGGTGGTTCGATGCCAGGCAACCACCTGGGCTACTCGCCCTGGTGCGTTCCCAGCGCGGTGCAGGGGGTGAATTGCGTTATCTTGCACGCCGATTTGCGTGACCACGATGTCATGGCCTGGGATTTTTGTGTCAATTTCGCCCGGGATAACGGATTGCAGCTTGTCGATAAGGACGCACTGTGACGGAACCACGCACCATCGGGAGTACACCATGAGAACGACCGGGTCCAAGTGCCGAACCGATTTCAAACTACTGCTCGGTGTGTGCCTTGCGCATGGGGCCGCGTGGGCCCAAACGGTCACCGATTCCGCTGCAGGCAACGCGCCCGCGCTCGCCGACAGCCCGTATGGTCTGGCTGCGTTATGGGCAGCTTCGGATGGCGTGACCACCAGCGTGCTCCTGCTGCTTTTGCTGATGAGTCTGGGCAGTTGGTACATCCTGCTGCTGAAGTGGCTGGGCTTGCGTTCCATGCAGGCCTACAGCCGGGTTGTACGCGGCGGCTTTTGGCGTGCCGACACGGTGCAGAACGCTATGGCCGGTCTGGATACCCGCAGCCCATTCCGCTTTATTGCCGCCGCCGCACTGGAGGCTGCTCAGCCACAGGGCGGCTTGCTGGCGCGGATCCCGCAGCAGGATTGGATTGCCATGCGGATGCAGCGTGCGGTGGAAGCCGTGCAGCACGAGTTGCACAGTGGCCTTGCGTTTCTGGCGACCGTAGGATCGGTCTCGCCTTTCGTCGGGCTTTTTGGAACCGTATGGGGTATCTACCACGCCTTGGCCGCCATTGGGACCTCGGGCCAGGCATCGATCGACAGGGTGGCAGGTCCTGTGGGTGAGGCCTTGATCATGACCGCCCTGGGTCTGGCAGTAGCCGTGCCTGCAGTGCTGGCTTACAACTGGGCGCTCAGCCGCAACAAGCTGGCCATGGCCGAGGTGCGTGCCTTTGCCAATGACCTGCATGCGGTTTTAGTGTCTTCGCCCACGCCGATTCAGACCTGAGCATGGTCAAACCCTTGTTTGCCCCGCAGGATGACATGCAGGATGGCGTGCCGGAAGGCGCTTTACTGGCGGGCATCAACACCACGCCGCTGGTCGACGTGATGCTGGTGTTGCTGATTATTTTTTTGATCACCATACCGGTGGTCACAAGCGCCGTGAAGCTGGCATTGCCACAGGATCGCATCGTGGCAAGCCAGAGCCGACCTGACAGCATTGTGATTTCTGTGGACCGGCAGGGACAGGTTTTCTGGTTTGACAGCCGAGTGCCCGACATCGACACTTTATCCCGCCGCTTGCGCGGGGTAGCTGCCACTGGGCACCAGCCAGAGGTGCAGATCCGGGGGGACCGCCAAGCACATTTTGAAGGGGTGGGGCGGGTCCTGCTGGCGTGCCAGCGCGCTGGGATTTCCAAGGTGTCCTTCGTCACCGAACCCGCCGCGCTGAATTAGCCGCCCGCATAGCCATGGCCCTGGGTTTGCACCGCACCGATGCCGACGAGCCGGCTTTGATGCTGGAGATCAACACGACGCCGCTGGTTGATGTGCTGCTGGTGCTTCTGGTCATGCTGATCATCACCATTCCTGTCCAACTGCACGCGATCAAGATGGCGCTTCCCGGTACCGCAGTCGCCGCGGTACCTGTGGCCACTGCGCCGATTGCCATCCATATCGAGGCCGATGCCCGCATTCTTTGGAACGGCGAGGTGCTTACCATGACGCAACTGGATGCGCGCCTGGCGCAGTTGGCGCGTGCGCCCGGGGCTGCGCCCATCCAGATCCGTACGCAGCGTGCGGCGGCCTACGGAGTTTTTGTGCAGGTTCTGGCCGCCACCCGGGCCCATGGCTTTTCCCGGGTGGCCGTGGTCGGCCTCGAACGCATACCGCCTTGACCGCACGGGATATGCGCTACCGGTTTGGCAACGGCGCTTACCGCGCCCCGGGCTGGGCGCTGGTGGTGGTGGTGCACGGGGCCGTGTTGTGGGCGATCCTTGAGGCTAGCGGCCTGGACCCCACCGTGCCGGAAGCGCTTGTGCAGACTTTGCTGATCCAGGAAGTTGAGATTCTTCCGCCAGCGCAGCCTACCGATGTAACCCAGCCACAGCTACCGCTACAGCCACTGTCCCCGCCGCCGCCCAAGCCCCTTCCACTGCAGCGTGCGAACAAGCCCCCGGAGCCGGTACCACCCCAATCCCCGGCGCCGCCTGTACCCCCGCCTTTTGCAGCGCCTCTCGCCCAGCCAGCGCCTGTCGCTCCGGCGACGGCCTTGCCGCAATCCTTCGCGCCCGCCAAGGAGCCAGTGGTGGCATCGCCGCATCCTGCGCCAGCTGTAGTTGCTGCGGTGGTGCCTGTTGACCGAACGCCCGCGCCACCCGTCCCGGCTCCCGTGGTGGAGAGCGCGTCGCGTGTGCCTGCGCAGGTCCCGGTGCGGACCGCTCTGGCGTCGCAGTTCCCAGCTGCGGCCATCCCGTCCAGGGCGCTGGCACCCTCGGCAGAGATGCCCCATACACCGGTGCTGGCATCGGAATCCCGCGCCGCATCCACGCAGACAACGCCGCGCGCGGGGCAGACTGCTTCTGCGCCTTCACCATCACACGCAACCACTGCGCCCGCGCCCGCTTTACGCGGGGATGGTCCTGCGACGTTGGCGGCAAATGCCAGTCCGCAGCGCCCTGCCCTTGCGCTGCAAGCCGAGCGGTCCACCGCGCCCCTTGCGTCTGAATCCGGACCGGCGCCGGTGTCAGCCCCTGCAGCCGCGCCGGTCGCCGCACCACCAAGCGTTTCGATTGCCCTGGCGTGCCCGGTGCAGGTCGCGCCGGAAATGCCCTCCGGGGTGTACCGTGAGCAGGGGGACGAATGGCAGGTCACCGCGCAAATTGCCATTCGCAATGGAGTGGTGCAGTCGGTGAAAATTGTGTCCGGCCCCCGAGTTTTCCACGACAAGGTTAGGGAGGCCATCCGCAAATACCAGTGCAAGGCGGACGGGGGGGAGGTGCTGGCGACCCAGGTCTTTCGTTTCAAGCTGGGCCAGTAGCTACTTGCTGGTGTTGGGCATGTGCCGCTCAAGCGGCCTCACCTCGCGCGAAGCGCCCACAAAAAAGCCGTCTTGCGACGGCTTTTTGCTTTGCTGGTAGCGCACCCGTTACAAACGGCGAACCCGCTGAGGGGTTCGTGCGATATGCCTGAAAATCAGGCGGCCAATGCCAGGGCTTTCACCTTGGTGGCCAGGCGGCTCTTGTCACGGGCTGCCTTGTTTTTGTGGAAGATGCCTTTGTCGGCGACGGTGTCCACGACAGCCTGCATCTTGCTAAACAGTTCGGTGGCTTTGACTTTGTCACCAGCCAGAACCGCTTTTTCTACGTTCTTGACAACGGTGCGGTACTTGGAACGCAGCGAGGTGTTGGCGGCGTTGATTTTCTCGTCCTGACGGACGCGCTTACGGCCCGACGCCAGGCGCGGGTTCTTTTTCTTGGGTTTTCCAGATGCCATAAATTGTGTTCCTAGTGTCTGAGGATGTTGCCAGCAAAGCCCATAAGTATACCTTTGCCTCCTCCGGTGCGTGCCGGTGCCGCCGCTAAACTCTGCGCGTGAACCTTTTACGTGCCGCTTCAACCGTCTCTTTGTGGACCTTGCTCTCGCGCGTGACCGGTCTGGCCCGGGAGTCCTTGCTGGCGGCAACATTTGGTGCCAGCGCCATGACCGACGCCTTTAACGTGGCCTTTCGCATTCCTAACTTGTTTCGCCGTTTGTTCGCCGAAGGCGCGTTCAGCCAGGCTTTTATCCCGGTTCTTGCGGCAACCCATGCCCGCGATGGCCACGCAGCGACACAGGTGGTGGTGGATGCCGTGGCCAGCGTTATGGTCTGGATTTTGTTGTTCGTGTGTGCGGCGGGGGTGGTGGCCGCGCCGGTGCTGGTGTGGTTCATGGCCAGTGGCTTGCAGCAAGACCCCCGTGGTTACGAAGCCGCAGTCTTCATGACCCGCTTTATGTTCCCCTACATTGGCTTTATGTCTCTGGTGGCGCTGGCCTCCGGCGTACTCAACATTTACCGGCGCTTTGCGGTTCCGGCGGCGACACCGGTTCTGCTCAATCTCTGCACGATTGCCGCCGCCTGGGGTCTGGCCCCACAGCTGAAGGCGTATGGATTCGAACCGATTTTTGCAATGGCCGTGGGGGTGATGGCTGGTGGCGTGCTGCAGCTTGCCGTGCAAATCCCGGCTTTGCGGGCGATCGGGGTGGTACCGCGTCTGGCCGGGACATGGGGTGGCCTGCGGCGCAGCTGGGCAAATCCCGCCACCCGGGACATCGTGCGTTTGATGGCCCCTGCCTTGTTGGGTGTCAGCGTGGCCCAGATATCGCTGCTCATCAATACGCAGATCGCCTCGCACCTGCGTCCCGGCAGCGTGAGCTGGCTCAGCTACGCCGACCGCTTGATGGAATTTCCCACCGCCATGTTGGGCGTGGCCCTCGGTGTGGTGCTGATGCCCCAGCTCAGCGCCGCCCGCGCCAGCGGCGATACGCAGGAGTATTCCGATCTGCTGGACTGGGGTTTGCGCATCGTGGTGCTTTTGGCGATGCCCTGCGCCGTGGCCTTGCTGGTCTTTGGCGAGCCGCTGGTGGCAGTGCTTTTTCATTACCGCGCGTTCACTGATTTCGATGTCCACCAGACCGCGCTGGCATTGACCGGTTGGGGCATCGGGCTTCTGGGCTTGGTGGCGATCAAAGTGCTAGCCCCGGGTTATTACGCCAACCAGGACACCACCACGCCGGTGCGGATCGCGGTGGCGGTGCTGGTGCTCACGCAGTTGCTCAACTGGTGGCTGGTTCCCCTGATGGCACACGCAGCTTTATCGATGTCGATTGGTGTGGGGGCCTTGGTCAACGCGGCATGGCTGTTGTACGGACTGCGCCAACGGGGCAGCTACCGGGCATGTGCGGGTTGGGCGGTATTTGTGGCGCAGGTTCTGGTTGGCTGTAGTGTGCTGGGCCTGGGTTTATGGTGGGCGAGCACCGCCCTGGACTGGTTGGGCATGCCGGGTCTACCCCGCATCGCTGCGCTGTTAGGGCTTGTTGCGGGTGGTGCCGTGCTGTACCTGTTGGTGGTGAGGGCGCTGGGCTTGGATTTGCGGCAGTTCTTGCGGCGCCAGGGCGCACAGAAATAGGCCCGCACGCGGGAATCGGCGGCACGAATTGCGGCTATAAATCGGCATGCACCTGTCTTTTGATGTTCCGAGCCCATTGGACTATTTCCAGTCGCTGGTGGAGTCCGATGATGACTTGCCGCTGTTGGAAGCGGCCGCCTGCTTGGCGCAGGACGAATATCCCGAGCTCGATGTGCAGGCGACGCTCTCCACCGTAGACCACCTGGTGGAGCGTTTGCACCGCAGGGTTGCGCGGGATGAGTCCACGCTGTCGCGTCTGCGTGCGCTGAACCGGTTTTTTTACAAGGATCTGGGTTTCCGCGGCAATGTCAATGATTACTACGACCCGGCCAATAGCTACATCCATGAGGTGCTGGAGCGCAGGGTCGGAATCCCGATTTCGCTGGCGCTGATTTGGTTGGAGTTGGCCCGTTCGCTGGGCCTGCCCGCACACGGTGTGAGTTTTCCGGGTCATTTTCTGATCAAGGTCAAACTGCCGCTGGGTCTGGCTGTGGTCGACCCGCTCAATGGCGAATCGCTGGGGCGTGAAAGCCTGGAGGACATGCTGCTTCCCTACCGCCGCCGCACCGGCCTGACGGACACCCAGGACACGCCGCTGTCCCTTTATCTGCAGGCGGCATCTGAGCGCGACATCCTGGCGCGCATGCTGCGCAACCTCAAAGAGATTCACCAACAGGCCAGTGACTGGCCGCGCTTATTGGCGGTACAAGAGCGTTTGGTGGTGCTGATGCCGCATGATTGGTTGGAGTACCGTGACCGTGGGCTGGCCCATGCAGCACTCGGGCAAAATGACCGTGCCCTGGCCGACCTGGAGTGCTATTTGGTGCACACGGAAGACCTGACTGATATGGACCGTATTGCCGATAAGGTACGGATCCTGCGGCGCGAAGCCGGTTGACGCATCGCACATCTCTAACCTTTATTCAATCCCGGAACATGTTGGAAAGCTCCAAGTCCACGGCACTGTGGGTTGCGGCCCTGCTGGGCTTGGCGGTGACCGTCTGGTTGCTGGCGCCGGTGCTCGCACCGTTTGCGACGGCCGCGGTGCTGGCCTATGTGCTCAATCCCTTGGTGAACGCCTTGTCTCGGGTTTGCGGCGCGTCTGGGCGCTGGTTTGCGGTGCTGGTTGTGGAAATCCTGTTTCTTTTGCTGATGGCTGGCTTGGCGCTGATGGTGATTCCCATACTGGCGGTAGAGATTCCACTCATGCGGGACCAGTTGCCCGGCTTGATCAATGCACTGAATACCCACCTGCAACCTGTTTTGCGGCACTACGGGGTCAAGTTGGCCGTAGACGAGGCGGCCATCAAATCCTTTGTGATGACGTATTTGAACGCCAATGTGGAATCCCTGTTGGCATTGCTGTTGGGCTCTTTGCGGATGGGCGGCAGCTTGGCGCTGGCCATCATCGGCAATGCCTTGCTGGTTCCCGTGGTGGTGTTTTATTTGCTGCTGGAGTGGGATGGCCTGTTGGCGCATGTGCGGGCTTTGGCCCCGCCGCGCTTGCGCGGCGCGGTTGATGGTTTTTTCACGCAGGCCGATGCGGTGCTGGGGCAGTATTTGCGCGGTCAATTGATGGTTATGGCTGCGCTGGCCGTGTACTACGCGTTGGCTTTGTCTGTTTTCGGTCTGGACTTGGCGCTTCCTATCGGGGTGTTTACCGGCCTGGCCGTATTTGTGCCCTATGTGGGCTTTGCGCTGGGCCTGGCGTTGGCCTTGCTGGCGGGCGTACTGCAGTTTGCCGCCGGGCCGGGCTTTGAATACGCGCTGCTGGTGGTTGGCGGTGTGTATGCGCTGGGCCAGGTGTTGGAGAGCTTTGTTCTGACCCCCCGCTTGGTCGGTGAACGTATCGGCCTGCACCCCTTGGCGGTTATTTTTGCGCTGATGGCTTTTGCGCAGCTGTTTGGCTTCGTTGGCGTGGTGCTCGCATTGCCCGCCAGCGCGGTGCTGGTGGTCGCGCTGCGCCGGATCGCGGCCGCGTTCAAAGACAGCCGCGCGGCCCGCGCCGAGCAGCCCTGACTGTGCGCCAGGGCGCAATCGGCTTCTGATGCAGCAAATTCCTCTCGACATCGGCGTCCCGCTGGTTCCTTCATTTGAGAATTTTTTACCCGGCCCCAATGGCGAGGTGATCAGCTATCTGCGCCAGTGGGTGCAGGGCGGCGCGGTCGGCGTGGAGTCTTCGCCTGTGGGTGTGTATATCGGCGGCGAATCGGGCAGCGGCAAGTCGCACCTGGTAGGTGCGCTAGCGGAGGCCTTGCGGCACAGGGGCCAGGGGGTTGGCGTTCTGCACCCTGACTCTCTGGCTAAGGTGGAATTTGATCCAACCTGGTCTGCGCTCATCCTCGAAGACGTGCACGCCTACGACGCGGTACAGCAGCAGCTTGCATTCAACTGGTTCGTCAACGCCCAAAGCCATCAACGGACGGTTTTTTCAACGGGTAACGCTGTGCCGCGCGCACTGGTATTGCGCGAGGATTTGCGCACCCGGCTCGGGGGTGGACAGATTTTTTATTTACAGCCCTTGAGCGACGCGCAGGTGCGTACCGTGCTGCGTGAGAGCGCGCAGGCACGCGGCCTGGTGCTGGGTGATGAGGTTCTGGATTTTGTCTTGCACCGCTTCCGCCGCGACCTGGGCAGCCTCATGCCTTTGCTTGCGGCACTGGACCATTACGCCATGCAAACCCAGCGCGCGATTACCATCCCTTTCATCAAAACCATGTTGGAAAACATATGACGCGCAAGAAGATTGCCCTCTTCGATCTGGACCACACCCTGTTGCCGCTCGATTCGGATTACACATGGGGCCGTTTTACGGCGGGTTTAGGCTGGGTCGACCGTGCCGAATTTGACCGGCGCAATGAAAAGTTTTTCCAGGATTACCGCGCCGGGACCCTGGATATCGACGCCTACGTGGCCTTTGCAACCGCCGCTTTTCTGGCCCAGGGCCAGGCAGCAGCTGAGGCGGCGCATGCGCGCTACCTGCAGGAAATAATCGCTCCGGAAATCCGCCCCCAGGCGGTCGAACTGGTGCAAGAACACCGCAAACAAGGTGCGACCACCATCGTTATCACCGCGACCAATGAATTTGTGGCCAGCCCGGTAGCCCGCCTGTTCGGCCCCGATCTGGTTATGGCGGTGGACTTGCAGCGCGATGCGGCCACCGGCTGGTTCAAAGGTCTGGTGCAGGGCGTGCCGAGTTTTCGCGAGGGCAAAGTCCGGCGCATTGAGTCCTGGCTGAGCGCGCAGGGCTTGGACTGGGCCGACATTGACAGCAGTTTTTATTCCGACTCCATCAACGATCTGCCCCTTCTGGAGCGGGTCAACAACCCGGTGGCGACCAACCCGGACGAGCCTTTGCGCGCCATCGCGCAGAATCGCGGCTGGCGCATACTGGATCTTTTCGGCGCAGACCACTGATAGTGCGCCGCATCCGGCGCGTGCTGATCGGCCAGGCGCACTTCCATACACCATGATAAAAAAATTCATCGAAAAACTTTTGGGTAAAGCAGGCGCTGGCACCAAGTCCCGATTTGGCAAGCGTGTTGACGTGCCTGCCAGCGTTCATGGCATTGACCCGGCCATGGTCGACGAGCGCGCCGCCAACGTGGTGCGTACCTTGCAGGGCGCGGGGTTTGAGGCCTACATTGTTGGCGGTGCAGTGCGCGATATGTTGCTGGGTCTGCGGCCCAAGGATTTTGATGTGGCCACCAATGCCACGCCGGAGCAGGTCAAGCAGCTTTTCCGCAGGGCTTTCATCATTGGACGGCGCTTTCGTATCGTGCACGTGGTGTACGGGCGCGGCCGTGAGCATGAGGTGATTGAGGTCTCCACATTTCGCGCCTATCTCGATAACGCGGCCGCCGAGCAGGTGGCAGGCAACGAAAAAACCAGCCGCAGCGAATTGGCCGGTATGCAACACGCGGTGGACTCCACCGGCCGCGTCCTTCGCGACAACGTGTGGGGCCCGCAGGAAGAAGATGCGGTTCGGCGCGACTTCACCATCAACGCCATGTACTACGACCCCGCGACGCAGGTGGTTGTGGACTACCACGGCGGCTTGAAGGATGCCAAAAGCAAGACTCTGCGCATGATCGGCGACCCGGTCACCCGCTACCGTGAAGACCCGGTGCGCATCATCCGCGCCGTGCGATTTGCGGCCAAGCTCAGCCACCTGGGCTTCAAACTGGAAACCAAGACCGCAGCGCCGATTGTGAAATCCAAAAAGCTGCTTGACGACGTTCCGCAAAGCCGGCTTTTTGACGAGATGCTCAAGCTGCTGCAAACCGGACATGCGCTGGCCTCCATTGCGCAGCTGCAGACGCTGGGGGTCGCGCGGGGTATTTATCCCCTGCTGGACCTGGTGGTCGAGCGCGCAGCGCTGCCGCTGGTCAATGCCGTATTGCTCGATACCGACCGCCGGGTCGGCGAGGGCAAACCCGTGGCTCCGAGCTTTTTGCTGGCCTGCGTGCTCTGGCCCGATGTGCGCGACGGCTGGAATGCGCGCCTGAGTCAGCAGCAGCACAGCCACCCGGCATTGCAGGACGCCATCGAGGACGTTTTCAACCAGCGCATTGGCGACGTATCCGGGCGCGGCAAGTTGGCCGGTGACATGCGCGAGGTTTGGCTCTTGCAGCCGCGCTTTGAAAAGCGCTCGGGCAGTGCGCCTTTTGGGCTTTTGGATCAGCCGCGCTTTCGGGCAGGCTTTGATTTCATGCGCCTGCGCGCCGATACCGGCGAGGTGGACGAGGCGCTGGTCGACTGGTGGCAGGAATTCAGCACGGGCGATGCGGACATCCAGCAGGACCTGCTTGAGCAGCTGCGACAGGAACAGGCCAAGCGGCCGCGTGCCCCCAGGGTGCAGCGCGCACCTGCGCCCGAAGTTGCCGCCGCCCGCCTCCCGCGCCGGGAAGCAGACGCGGGCCCCGCCGCGGCAGACAGTGCCGACATGGCTGCGGAGGGGGACGCACCCAAAAAACGGCGCCGTCGTCGGCGCCCGGCAGGCAAGGGCGGTGCGGGCGAGGGCTCTACCGGCGGCGTGCCACCATCCGCATAAAAATGGCGGATCCGGTGCTGGCGAGCGTGGGGGTGGGGGCCAATCTGGGCGACGCCCAGGCTGCGGTGCGCAAGGCAATCCAGGATCTGGCGGGACTGCCGCAGTCGGAATTGCGCGCTGTATCGTCCCTGTACGCCAGCGCACCGCTGGATGCTGACGGCCCGGATTACGTCAACGCCGTGGTTCAGCTGCAAACGGAGCTGAGCCCGCATGCGCTTTTAATGGCCTTGCAAGCGATTGAGCAGCAGGCCGGGCGCTTGCGCCCCTACCGCAACGCTCCGCGTACCCTTGATCTGGACATCCTGCTGTACGGCGACCTGGAACTGAACCGCAGCGATCTGCATATCCCCCATCCCAGAATGTGGCAACGCGCTTTTGTTGTCGTTCCTCTGGCGGAAATTGCGCCCCAGATGGTCAGTTCGGCTCAGCTGGAGGCGCTGGCTGGTCAGTCTTTGCGGTGCTTGCATGCCTGACGGCGACCGTCACTTGCGCCGCTTTCTTCCATGTTGAACAATAGCGAGCCCGGTAGAACCGGTTCAACGAGGCGGGTCGGACAACTGCAAGGACTGATGGGTATGCACATTGCTTTGAATGCGTCAGTAAAAGCCCTGTGGCGTGGTGCCACGCTTGTTTTTTGCGTGCTCCAGGCCGGGCCTGCTCTGGCCTACAAGGTCGAAAAGGTGTGCGAAGAGGTCCCGGCCACGGCGACGTCCAAAGCCAAGACCAAATGCAAGATCGTCGTGGTGCGGCCGGCGAAAGAGGGCGAAGAACCCAAAGAGAAAAAAGAGGAAGCTGCCGGAGGGCATGGTGCCAAGCCCGAAGCAGCGGCCAAGCCCAAGCATTGAAGCGCCAGCACGCACGCTGGCGCCCCACCTTCAGAGTTTCAGGAGTTGCGGTACACCGACTGCTGCGCCAGTTCGCACAGGGCGTTGGAATAGGTGTTGCCCGGAAGTTGCCCGGCTGCCGCAACGGCCAACGCAGCTTGGGCCTGGGCTGCTTCCATCGCAACTGCAGTAGCACCGGTGCGCTGGACAATCGCAACCACGGCTGCCAGCTGGCTTGCATCACCGTTTTCAATAGCCCGGCGAATGATCTCCGTGTCCGCGCCGCTGCTTCTTTGCATGGCGGCGATCAAGGGCAGGGTGGTCTTGCCTTCGCGTAAATCGTCGCCCAAGTTTTTACCCAGCAAGTCTGCATCGCCGGTGTAGTCCAGCACATCGTCAATCATCTGGAACGCGGTTCCTAAAGCCTGACCGTACCTGGCGCAGGCATCTTCGTGTTCCGGGCTGGCCTGGGCCAGAATGGCACCCACGCGGGCGCTGGCTTCAAACAACTTAGCGGTTTTGGAGCGGATCACGTCGGTGTACTGCGCTTGCGTCAGATCGGCGTTGTGCATATTCATCAGCTGCATCACTTCGCCTTCGGCAATGACGTTGGTCGCCTCTGCCAGCACTTCCATGATGCGCATGCTGCCGGCGTCCACCATCATCTGGAAGGCCCGTGAGTACAGGAAGTCACCGACCAGCACACTGGCCGGATTGCCAAAAGCTGCGTTGGCGGTGGCAAGTCCACGGCGCAGGCTGGAATCGTCCACTACGTCGTCGTGCAGCAGGGTTGCGGTGTGGATGAATTCAACAACGGCGGCCATTTGCCAGCGCCGCGGGTCTTCGCATCGCAGCGCCGCGCAGCACAGCAACAAAAGTTTCGGTCGCAGGCGCTTGCCACCAGCGTTCAGGATGTATTGGGAAATCTGGCCGACCAGCGGTACATCCGAGTGCAAGCGTTGCCCAATCACGGCGTCCACCTGGACCATGTCCGCGTCAACGAGTTCAAGTCCCGCTGGCGGGCTGGAGGAGGAGGTGGGCACAGATTCGGCAGGGAGTAGAAGCGTCAAATTATAGGTGCCGCCCCCGCCCTTACCGACGCCAGGACGGCCTGCTCAAGACGTGCATGGCTATAATCGCGGGCTCTGCGGAAATCCGTCCGCAGTATTCCTATCGAAGAGGTTCACATGTACGCGGTCATAAAAACCGGCGGCAAGCAGTATCGCGTTGCTGTCGGCGAAAAAATTAAAGTAGAACAGATTGCTGCGGATGTAGGCCAAGAGATTGTTTTCGACCAGGTTCTGGCTGTCGGT
>CANFHZ010000047.1 GCA_947446885.1 Comamonadaceae bacterium | reverse complement strand
CTTGGCATGTGGTCGAAGCGGCACACACGGCGCACCTGGATCAGCCCGGTATGGGCGACAGCATTGCCTGCGGCGTAGCGGCTACGGAAGATGCGGCGGGCTGGCTGGTTCTACCTGCTGACCTGCCGCTGATACAGCCCACCAGCCTGCTGGCCGTAGCGCGGGCGCTCCAAAACCATACCGTGGTGGTGCCGCACTACCAGAGCACCCGCGGCCACCCAGTGGGTTTTGGCCCGGCGGCGCGCGCAGGCCTGCTGGCGCTGCGTGGCGACGGCGGTGCGGCACCGGTTGTTGCGGCCTGGAAAGAACGCGGCGCCCTCGGGTTGTTGGACTTGGACGACATGGGCTGCATCTCCGACGTGGACACGCCCGACGCCCTGCGGTCCGCCGAGGCTGTGGCGCTGCAGCGGCAAGGCGGAACGTCAGTCCGCAAATAAATGCACCGGTAAACCCGGTAAGGGCGCACGCATGGAAAACACGCAACCCGCATCCGGATAGCGCACCAATTCGGCATCCGATCGGCCATGGCGCACGGTGGTCAGGTACAGGGTTTGCAAATCGGGGCCGCCAAAACACGGCATGGTCGGGCACTGCGCCGGGGTGGCGTAGTGCGCCAATAAGCGCCCGTCGGGTGCAAACTGGCACAGCCGTGCGCCCTCGTACATCGCCACCCAGTAATTGCCCTGAACGTCCATTGCTGCGCCGTCAGGGCGGCCGCCATAAGCGGAATCGGTGAATTGCCAACCCGCAGGTTTGGGCTCGAAATGGGCGAACCGGTGCTGCCCGCGCAGCGTATTGGATGGCAGATCGAAATCCCAGGCGTCAATACAGTGCGTCGGCGTATCCACCCAATAGGCCCGCGTGTTGTCAGGGCTGAAAGCCAATCCATTCCCCGTCAAGGCACCGCCGGCATGCTGGGTGATGCGCGCTGGCGCGCTGGCGTCGCGGGCATCCACACTGAAAAGCGCAGCCGTATGGGCCGTTTTGGTTTCATCCACGGTGCCAATCCAAAAGCGCCCCAGTGCATCGCACTTGCCATCGTTGGCGCGCTCGGTGATGGCGTCATAGGGCAAGGTGGCGATGTGCGTCAACGCGCCACCCCACTTCTGCGCCCGAAAAACGCCATGTCGCAAGGCGATCACCAAGCCGCCGCCGCGTGCCGGGGCCATACAACCCGGCTCCGAGGGCATATCCCAGGTCTGCAAGCCGCCGGCATGCATGCGCAATAGCTGTTTGCCCGAAATATCGACCCAGTACAAACTCTGTTCCTGCGGATGCCAGAACGGGGATTCGCCAAGTTGGCAGGTATGCGGGTCCAAACGGGTCCACGCGGCTTGAATCAGGTCGGGTACGGCGGTCATGGCGGGCGGTGCAAATGGGATTGCTGCATTGTGCACGCGGCCACAAAAAAACCCGCCACGGCTTAGGCCGCAGCGGGTTGGATTCGGCGGGAACATGCGCGGGCTGAGAAACCCGCTGCACCCGTCAGCGACTGTAAGCAGTCTCGCCGTGGGCTGCGATATCCAGGCCTTCGCGCTCGTCTTCCTCGTTCACGCGCAGACCGATGGTCATGTCGACGATTTTGTAGGAGATGAAGGACACCACACCCGACCACACCAGCGTAATCAACACCGCCTTGGTCTGGGTCCAGACCTGGGTTCCAATAACATAGGCATCCGGGGCGATCATGGTCACCGTGGTCCAGTCGGCAACAGCGCTTGGGCCGCCCAGGTTAGGCGAATTGAAAACGCCGGTCAGGATGGCACCCATGATGCCGCACACGCCGTGCACGCCGAACACATCCAGGCTGTCGTCTGCGCCCAAAAGTTTTTTCAGGCCGTTCACGCCCCACAGCCCGGCAAATCCAGACAGCAGGCCGATTACCAGCGCACCACCAACGCCCACGTTGCCGCAAGCCGGGGTGATGGCCACCAAGCCTGCAACCGCGCCGGATGCAGCACCCAGCATGGACGCCTTACCGCGCATTAAGGCTTCACCCACGCACCAGGCGATGACCGCAGCAGCGGTTGCCAGGAAAGTGTTGACGAATGCCAGCGCTGCAAAGCCGTTGGCCTCCAGAGCCGAGCCGGCGTTGAAGCCGAACCAGCCCACCCACAGCAAGGATGCACCAACCATGGTCAGGGTCAGGCTGTGCGGTGCCATGGCTTCTTTGCCGTAACCAATGCGCTTGCCCACCATGAAAGCACCCACCAAGCCTGCGATGGCTGCGTTGATATGCACGACCGTACCGCCCGCAAAATCCAGCGCGCCCATTTGCCAGAGGTAACCGGCTTTGGCGTTCATGGCGTCAACCACCTCGGGGCCGGTGTAGGCGTCAGGGCCCATCCAGAACCAGACCATGTGGGCGATGGGCGCGTAGCTGAAGGTGAACCAGAGCACGCAGAACATCAGCACGGCCGAGAACTTCATCCGCTCAGCAAACGAGCCCACGATCAGCGTGCAGGTAATCGCCGCAAAGCTGGCCTGGAAGGCGGCAAATACCAGCTCAGGGATGTACACGCCTTTGCTGAACGTGGCGGCGTTGGAAAAAGTACCCGCAACATTGTCCCAGGTGCCTTTCATAAAGAGCCGGTCAAATCCGCCAAAAAATGCATTGCCTTCCGTGAACGTGATGCTGTAGCCATAGATGAACCACAAAACCACAATCAAGGAGAAAGTGACCATCACCTGCATCAGGATAGACAGCATGTTCTTGCTACGGACCAGGCCGCCATAAAACAAGGCCAGGCCGGGGACGGCCATCATGATCACCAGCAAAGTGGAGAGCATCATCCAGGTGGTGTCGCCTTTGTTGGGTGCGGGAACGGCCGCAGCGGGTGCCGCAGTTTCAGCGGCTGCGGGCGCAGCGGCGGCATCGGCCGCTGCGGGCGGGGTTGCCACAGACGCTGCGGCAGCCGGTGCGGCCTCCTCAGCAAACGCCGGGGCCAGTGGGGCCAGTGCAAATAGCCCCAGGGCCATCGCACATGTCAAAAGCAGTTTTTTCATGGTATTTCCTTCAATTCTTTTGTGATGGATCGTGGCCGGGCGCTTACAGGGCGTCAGTGCCCGTTTCGCCTGTGCGGATGCGCACCACCTGCTCCAGGTCGTACACAAAAATCTTGCCGTCGCCAATTTTTCCGGTGCGCGCCGCACCCTCAATCGCCTCAATCACCCGGTCCAACAGGCTGCTGTCCACGGCGGCTTCGATCTTGACCTTGGGCAAAAAGTCGACCACATATTCAGCGCCCCGGTACAACTCGGTGTGGCCCTTCTGGCGGCCAAAGCCTTTGACTTCAGTAACCGTGATCCCTTGCACTCCGATAGCCGACAAGGCTTCACGCACTTCGTCGAGCTTGAAGGGTTTGATAACCGCTGTAACTAATTTCATCTTGATGACCTCGTTTCTTGGAAAAGTTGCCCGCCAGCGCCCGGCTCGCACCAGAAGCCGCCGCGCCCAAAGGGGTGCGGATAGGTTTAGCAGGACGCGTGCCACGCAAGCCGCGCAGTCAAAAAGCCCAATTCGCCCAAATAAGGGCCATTTTTCTTTAAAAGGGCGTTTAGAATAGCTGTATAAATACTCAGTTTGCACCAAAGAAGTGCCAAAACAGCCGTTGGATTGGTTTTGCTATTTTTTGCACCAATTTGGGGGGTTTATGGCTTTATCGTGGGTTCAAGGGCGCGCCCTGCTGGGTTTGGAGGCGCCGCCGGTAATGGTGGAGGTTCATCTGGCCAACGGCCTGCCCAGCTTCACGTTGGTCGGGCTGGCCGATGTAGAGGTGAAAGAGGCGCGCGAGCGGGTTCGCTGTGCCATCCAAAACGCGGGGCTGGAATTCCCGCATAACAAGCGCATCACCGTCAACCTCGCACCCGCCGATTTACCCAAGGACTCCGGGCGGCTGGATCTGCCGATTGCGCTGGGCATCTTGGCAGCCAGCGGGCAAATTGATGCCGCCGGCCTGGCGGGCTACGAGTTCGCCGGCGAGTTGTCGCTTAGCGGAACCTTGCGGCCGGTGCGCGGCGCGCTGGCCATGGCATTGGCGCTGCATACCGCAGGGGTTCATACCCGACTGGTGCTGCCGCCGGGCAGCGCCGAAGAAGCGGCACTGGTGCCCGGCTCACGGGTGTACCGGGCGGTGCATCTGTTGGATGTGGTGCGCCAGTTTGTGCCCGGTGCGGGCACCGAAGGACCGCCTGATGACGATGCCGGGTGGACGCGCGTGCACACGGTGGCCCCCGCTGCAGCGGGCGGCGGTCCCGATTTGGCGGACGTCAAGGGGCAAACCGCTGCCAAACGGGCGCTGGAGATTGCCGCCGCTGGCGGCCACAGCGTATTGCTGGTCGGTTCGCCAGGGGCGGGTAAATCCATGCTGGCGCAACGCTTTGCCGGCTTGCTGCCGGACATGAGCACCGAACAGGCCCTGCAAAGCGCAGCCATCAGCAGCCTGGGCGGGCGCTTCTCGCTGGAACGCTGGGGCCAGCGCCCGACCTGCAGCCCGCACCATTCCGCCAGTGCCGTGGCTTTGGTGGGCGGCGGCTCGCCGCCCCGGCCGGGGGAAATTTCCATGGCGCACAACGGCGTGCTGTTTTTGGATGAGTTCCCGGAATTCGCCCGCAGCGCACTGGAAGCCCTGCGCGAGCCCTTGGAAACGGGCACCATCACCATTGCCCGTGCCGCACGGCGGGCGGAATTTCCTGCACGCTTCCAGTTGGTCGCAGCCATGAACCCCTGCCCCTGCGGCTACCTGGGCAGCGCGCTGCGCCCCTGCCGCTGCACGCCGGATCAGGTGCACCGCTACCAGAGCAAACTCAGCGGCCCCTTGATGGACCGGATCGACTTGCATGTCGACGTGCCCGCGCTCTCGCCCAAGGAGCTGCTAGCAGCGACAGCAGGTGAGTCCAGCGCCGACATCCGCAGCCGCTGCATCGCCGCATATGCCCGGGCCACGGCGCGCCAAGGCAAGCCGAACCAGGCGCTGGCGGGGCAAGATATAGACACCTATGGACGGCTCGAAGCCACAGCCACCAAATTTTTGCAGTCTGCGGCAGCGCAGCTGGGCTGGTCGGCCCGCGCCACCCACCGCACACTCAAAATCGCCCGCACCATCGCCGACCTGGCGGGCAGCGACAGCACGCAGATCGGTCACGTGGCGGAGGCCATGCAATACCGCCGCGCACTGAAAACCGGGTGATAGAGCCTTTGCAAAATAGGCAGGGCTACACTCGCGACCCACCCGCTGCGCGCATCTGTGTCCCACCTCTCCATACTTTCCGAAGTCTTCGGCTACTCCCAGTTTCGCGGCCCTCAGCAGGCCATCATCGAGCACGTGAGCGCGGGCGGTGACGCGCTGGTGCTGATGCCCACCGGCGGCGGGAAAAGCCTGTGTTACCAACTGCCTGCCATTGCCAGCCACCGCGCCGGACGCGGGGCCGCCGTGGTGATCTCGCCCTTGATCGCGCTGATGCACGACCAGGTCGGTGCGCTACATGAGGCGGGGATTGAAGCGGAATTTCTCAACTCCACCCAAAGTGGCGACGTGGCGCACGCGATTGAACAACGCCTGTTGCGCGGGGAAATCGCCCTGCTCTACGCCGCACCCGAACGCGTCACAACACCACGATTTTTAGCGCTACTCGATTCGCTGCATGCACGCGGTTTGCTGAGCTTGTTTGCGATTGATGAGGTCCATTGCGTGAGCCAATGGGGCCACGATTTCCGTCCCGAGTACCGGGCACTGACGGTGCTGCATGAGCGTTTTGGCAGCGTACCCCGCATCGCGCTCACCGCCACCGCAGACGCCATCACCCGCGCCGACATCGTCGAACGATTGCAGCTTGAAAACGCCCGCACCTTCGTCAGCAGTTTTGACCGCCCCAACATCCGCTACCGCATCGTGGAAAAGACAGACAGCACCACGCAGTTGTTGCGCTTCATCGAGCGCGAACACCCGCAAGAGGCAGGCGTGGTGTATTGCCAGTCGCGCAAAAAGGTGGAGAACATTGCCGATGTGCTGGCCCAGGCCGGTATCCGTGCACTGCCATACCACGCCGGTTTGGACGCTGCCGTGCGGCAGCACAACCAGAACCGCTTCCTGCGAGAGGACGGCGTGGTGATGGTGGCCACGATTGCCTTCGGCATGGGCATCGACAAGCCCGACGTGCGCTTTGTCGCGCATCTGGACATGCCCAAAAACATCGAGGGCTATTACCAGGAAACGGGCCGCGCCGGGCGCGACGGTTTGGCGGCTGACGCCTGGATGTGCTACGGCCTGCAAGACGTGGTCAACCAGCGCCGCATGATCGACGAGAGCCCGGCGGCCGAAGAATTCAAGGCTGTGCTGCGCGGCAAGCTCGACGCGCTGCTGGGCCTGGCCGAAGCCAGCGACTGCCGCCGTGTGCGCTTATTGGCTTACTTCGGGCAGGACAGCGCACCCTGCGGCAATTGCGACAACTGCCTGGAGCCACCCGCGATGTGGGACGCCAGCAAACCGGCGCAAATGTTGTTGTCCACGATTTACCGCGTCGACCGCCAAAGCGGTATGCGCTTCGGTGCGGGGCACCTGATGGACATATTGCGCGGCAAAGCCACTGAAAAAATCACGCAGCACGGCCACCGCAGCCTGAGCACATTCGGCCTGGGTGCCGAGTTCAGTGAAACGCAGTTGCGCGGCGTACTGCGCCAGTTGCTCGCCATGGGTGCGGTGCGGGTGGACGCCGAAGCCTTCAACACCCTGGCACTGACCGAGGGGTCACGCGCAGTGCTTCGCGGCGAAGCCGCTGTCCGCTTGCGTCAATCGGCGGCCAAAGCGCCGTCGCGCAGTGGCCCATCGGCAGTACAGAGAAACAAAGGGCAGACCGCGCCTTTGGTTCCCATCGCCTTAAGCGAGGATGCCTTGGCCCGCTTCAACGACCTGAAAGCCTGGCGCGCCGAAGTGGCGCGTGAACACAATCTGCCCGCCTACGTCATTTTTCATGATGCAACCTTGGCCGCGATTGCGCACCGTGCCCCGCAGTCCATTGAAGATCTGCAAGGCATCAGCGGTATGGGGGTTAAAAAACTAGAAGCCTACGCAGCAGAGGTGCTGCGGGTGGTACGCGCCAGCGGCTGAGGCAGCGCGGGCGCTCAGTGCGCGTGAAAGCTGCTCTCAAAGGCCACAGCAGCACCGCTCAAGGTGTTTTGCAAACGCTGGATCGCGCGGTGATGGCGCGCATCTGAGGCGTGCTGTTGGTGGTGGCGCATCAAACTTTGAAACTTGCTTTTGCACACATCAAGTGCTCCGGCAAAATTGAGCGCAATGTAAGCGGAGTGTTCTGCGCGGCTCTGGCGGTACTCGTCTGACCAGTAGCTGAACTGGCTCCATTTGTAAGTACCTTTTTCGGGCAACTCGATTACACGCTTTTGCATAAACTAACTTTCTTGGATACTTTTGTTGTGACGCAACTCCGTGTTTTCCGGTGTGCGCACTACAGGCCCATTGATTGAAGACCCGCATATACATCACGCGCCAGCGCATGAATTGGTTGACACGGTCGCGGTTAAAATCAATAAATTACCAGCCTCCTACGGAAACCCACCATGTCTGAGCACTCGTCCCCCGCAGCCGATCACCAAGCACCCGACTCTTTGGAGGAAATCGTTCCTGTGTTGCCTATCGTTTTGCCGGTGGTTGGTGGGGTTCTGATGTTTTTGCTGGCTTTCATAGCCGTCAAAATGGCCTGAAGGGCCGCTCCCTTGCCCCGAACTGTGCACCTCCGGCGTCTCGCACGCGCGGCCCTGATTGGCATTACCGCCCTGTCTTCTGCGCTTATTTTCGCCCAAACAAGCAGTGCCGCGCCCGGCAGCAAAGGCGCGGGTAGCTGCCCAGCTCTGCTGAACAAAACCTTTCCCCGCTTGCAGGATGACGCGCCGCAAAACCTCTGCCAGTACGCGGGCAAAGTGCTGTTGGTGGTGAACACCGCCAGCTACTGCGGCTTCACGCCCCAGTACGAGGGCCTGGAAAAACTCTACGCCGATTACTCCGAACAAGGCCTGGTCGTGCTGGGCTTCCCGTCCAATGATTTCGGTGAGCAGGAGCCGGGCAAGTCCAAAGACATCGCCGACTTTTGCTTCAACACCTACGGCGTCAAATTCCCCATGTTTGCCAAAACCGTGGTCAGCGGCAAAGAGGCCAATCCCTTATTCGCCGACTTGATCAAAGCAGGTGGCAGCGCCCCCCGCTGGAACTTCTACAAGTACCTGATCGGGCGCGATGGCAAGTTCATCGACAGCTACGCCAGCATCACCACGCCACAAAGCAGCCGTATCACCGGTGACATTAAAAAAGCGCTGGCCCAGAAACCTTGACTTGCGTTTGACTGCGTATGAATCGCAGTTGGCAAAGCACAGCTGATGCAGTGCTCCTAAGCTCAACCCACCACCTGGTAGTACAAATTCTGCGGATGCTTGGCCTGGGCGAAGAAGACCCAGCGCTCGGCGATCAGCGACGGAGCTTGCAGCAGAGCAGCCCAGGCCCAGGGCCAGGTAGCGGCGCTGGTGAGGGCGCAGACTTGCAGGGCCAGCGGCAGTACAAACAAGCCCAGCACAAATGCCCAGCGCACGTTGCGCAACGCGAGCTGACTGGCACCGTGAAAAAACTCCCGGGTGTTGAAAGCACCTGCGGACATGCCCATGGACTTTTGCACCAGTTTGCGGGCTTGGATCCCGGTGGCCGATTGCAGCGTTGACACCGGGCGCAGCGCGGTATTGCGGCGCAGGCTGTGCCACCGGCTTAGCGCTGCCAGCAGCGTGGCCAGCGTGGTCCACGGCGCCAGGGCTGCTAGCAAAGCGCTTTGCCCGGCAGACGCCGCCAGCGCGCAAGCCAGCGCGCTACCCGATGCCAAACCAATGAGTATGAAATTAGCCACCGTGCTCCAGTGCGCCCATTCCTGAATGAAGCGCAGGCAGGCGTAAATCATGGCGGTGCAGTACCACAGCACCAGCGCACCCGCCAGCACAGCCCAGGGCAGCGCACGCGCCAGTGCGCTGTCTGAGCCGGTGTACAGCGCCAGCCACCACAGTGCAGCCAAGGCGATATAGGCCGGCATGACGATGACTTCACGTGACATCCAGGACGTGCGCCACATCAGCACCGCACGCCACGCGCGCATCTTGTGGCCCAGGTGCAGAAACGATGCGGCCAAACCAGCCAGCAACAGCGCCACGCCAAGACCCACCGCACGCAAAACGAAGTTGCCGTCGGCTGCGACTCCGGCAATCTGCGCCAGTGCCAATGCCACCAACAGGCCTTGGGCCGCACCGGCCAAGGTGGTGAAAAACAAAATAGAAAAAGCGGGATGCATGGCGGCTACTCCAACGCGGCAGGCTTTGCCTGGGCGGTGATGCGACGGGGCAGATAGTGGTTGGCCGGTTGCGTGTCCCACTCGGGCATGAGCTGGTAGCCGCCGCGCTCGGCGATGGCTTTGCTCACCACACTCTGGGGGTCTTTGATGTCACCAAACAAGCGGGCGTTGGTCGGGCAGGCCTGCACGCAGGCGGGTTGGCGGTCGGCCTCGGGCAGCAGCGGGTCGTGCACCCGGTCCACGCACAGCGTGCACTTGGTCATGACCTGGCGCGATTCGTCCAGCTCACGCGCGCCGTAGGGGCAGGCCCAGGCGCAGTATTTGCACCCTATGCATTTGTCGTAGTCGACCAGCACGATGCCGTCTTCCGCGCGCTTGTAGCTCGCGCCCGTGGGGCACACGGGCACACACGGCGGGTCTTCGCAATGCAGGCAGCTTTTAGGGAAATGGATGGTGTCGGTGCCGGGAAACTCCCCGGCCTCGTAGGTTTGCACGCGGTTGAAAAAAGTGCCTGTAGGGTTTGCGCCATAGGCGTTCAAATCGGCCAGCGGCCCGGCGCTGCCCGAG
The DNA here is from genome assembly GCA_947446885.1 of Comamonadaceae bacterium. Classification (GTDB taxonomy): domain Bacteria; phylum Pseudomonadota; class Gammaproteobacteria; order Burkholderiales; family Burkholderiaceae_C; genus Allorhodoferax. The sequence goes on along the minus strand of CANFHZ010000047.1, from coordinate 9,294 downwards.
GTGTTCCACTGCTTGCAGGAGGTGACGCAGGCCTGGCAACCCACGCAGACATTCAGGTCAATCACCAGGGCCAATTGCTTGGCCAATGTCTCGCCCTGGCGGGCACGCACCCTTGCAGGCGGCGATGTGTCGTGGGCCACGCCACCCGACCCTTCAGCCAGCGGCGATTGCAAAAGGTCTCTCAGCCACTGGATCATGATTTTTTGCCTCCTGCGAAATAGCGCAAGACCTGCGCCGCTTTGCCCACCACGCCGGGGACGCTAGGCATGCTGTCCATTTGCGGAAAAGTCTCGGCCGCTTCATCGGGCCCGGCCGGGCGTATGCGCACCCGCACGTCGTACCACCCGGCCTGGCCGGTAATCGGGTCGGAGTTGCTCACCGTGCCGCTGGCGGTTCCGGCCATGGGCAGCTCTTCAGAAATTAAATGGTTGAGCAAAAAGCCCTTGCGCGCTTCGTCTGAGCCGGGGGCGAGTTGCCAAGCCCCGTCGGCTTTACCGATGGCGTTCCAGGTCCACACCGTGCCGGGCTCTACCGCCTCGCTGTGGCGCACCATGCAGCGCACTTTTCCCCATTGGCTTTCCACCCAGGCCCAGCCACCATCGGCTATGCCTGCAGCCAGGGCCGTGCGTGGGTTCACGTTGAGGTAGTTGTGGCTATGGATTTGCCGCAGCCAGGCGTTTTGCGAATCCCATGAGTGGTACATGGCCATCGGGCGTTGCGTGACGGCGTTGAGCGGGTAGCTGCCCAAATCGGTGGCGGCATCTTCGAGGGGCGCATACCAAAAGGGCAAGGGGTCGAAATACGTGTCTATGCGTTTGCGCAAATGCTCCGGGGGTTGGCGGCCCGCGCTCTTGCCTTGGGCGGCCAGACGAAAAGCCTGCAAGGTGTCCGAATAAATGGCTAGCTGCACCGGATCGTTCTTTTGCCGCCAGCCTTTGTCTTTAGCAAAGTCCAAATATTCGCGGTTCCAGTTGCGCATGAAATGCATACTCTCGGGCATGTGGTATTGGAACACGCAGTTGTTTTGTTCGTAGGCTTCCCATTGCTTGGGGTTGGGCTCGCCGCGCAAATGCTCGTCACCTTTTTTGCCGCGCCAGCCCATCAAAAACCCGATGCCCGGCTGCGGCTGAAAATTCACCACAAAGTCCGGATAGCCTGTGAACTTGCGCCCGCCTTCGGGCGTGGTGAAAGCAGGAAATTTCAAACGCCCGGCCAGCTCGATCAGCACTTCCTGGAAAGGCTTGCACTCACCCAGCGGCTTGACCACGGGCACGCGCACCGAATCCACTGGCCCGTCGAATTCAGAGATGGGCCGGTCCAGCATGCCCATCACATCGTGGCGCTCCAGATAGGTGGTATCAGGCAGTACCAAATCGGCAAAGGCCACGGTCTCGCTTTGGAAGGCATCGCACACCACCACAAAGGGAATCATGAATTCGCCGGTCTCGTCCTTGCGGTTGAGCATCTCGCGGATCGCCATGGTGTTCATGGTGCTGTTCCAGGCCATATTGGCCATGAACATCATCAAGGTATCGATGCGGTAAGGGTCGCCGCGCGTGGCGTTGGTGATCACGTTGTGCATCAAGCCGTGCGCCGACAACGGATGCTCCCAGGAGAAGGCATGGTCAATGCGGATGGGTGAGCCGTCCGGGTTGATGGCCAACTCGTCCGGATGCGCGGGGAAACCCAGCGGCGCGGCGTTCAGCGGCGTGTTGGGTTGGATCATCTCCGGCGAATTGAAGGCGCGGTAATTGGGCACGATGTGGCGCGGATAGGGCGCCTTGTGCCGGAAGCCGCCGGGCGCGTCAATGGTGCCCAGCACGCTCATCAACACGGCGAGTGCGCGCACGGTCTGGAAGCCGTTGGAATGCGCCGCCAGTCCGCGCATGGCATGAAAAGCCAGCGGCCGCGCCTGCGTGGTCGGGTGCCGCTTGCCCCAGGCATCGGTCCAGGGAATCGGCAATTCAAACGCTTGCCGCAAAGCCGCATGGCCCATCTCTTGCGCGAGCGCCACGATGCGCTCGGCGGCAATGCCTGTAATGGCGGCAGCCCACTCTGGCGTGCAGGAGGCTACGCGCTCGCGCAGCAACTGAAAGGCAGGGGTTACCCGCGTGCCGTCGGCCAGGGTGTAGTGGCCTTCTAACGCCGGGTCGCAACCATCGGCAATGCCTTCGGGGTAGGCATTGAGCACCTGCCCGCTGGCCTTGTCGAAGACCAGCTTGTTGTGTGGATTGCGACCATCACCGGGCGGACCTTTTTCGGGGTTGGGATCAAAGGCAAACAGACCTTCGCGCGCGCCCTCGTCCAGCACCACCAGTTGCGGCGCGTTGGTAAAGCGCTTCAAAAAAGCATGGTCCAGCGTGTCGGTGCGGATCAGTTCATGCAAGAGCGCCATCAAGAGCGCGCCGTCGGTGCCGGGCTTGATGGGAATCCACTCGTCGGCAATCGCTGAGTAGCCGGTGCGAATCGGGTTGATGGAGATAAAGCGCCCGCCCTCGCGCTTGAACTTAGAGATCGCAATCTTCATCGGATTGCTGTGGTGGTCTTCGGCCGTGCCGATCATCACAAAGACTTTGGCGCGCTCCAGGTCCGGCCCACCGAACTCCCAAAAGCTGCCGCCTATGCTGTAAATCATGCCCGCTGCCATGTTCACCGAACAAAATCCGCCGTGCGCCGCGTAATTGGGCGTGCCGAACTGGCGGGCAAACAAGCCCGTCAAAGCCTGCATCTGGTCGCGGCCCGTAAAAAGCGCAAATTTCTTGGGGTCGGTCGCGCGGATGTGGGCCAGGCGCGTCGTCAATATCTCGTAAGCCCGCTCCCAACTGATGGCTTCAAATTCCGCGGCGCCGCGTTCGCTGCCCGGTTTGCGCAAGAGCGGTTGCGTGAGGCGGGCGGGTGATTTTTGCTTCATGATGCCCGAGGCACCTTTGGCACAAATCACACCCTGGTTGAGCGGGTGCTTGGGGTTGCCGTCGATGTAGCGCACCTCGGGCCCATCTTCACCTTCGCGCAAATGCACGCGGATGCCGCAGCGGCAGGCACACATGTAACACGTGGTGCATTTGATCGTCGTCTCATCCACCGGCGTGGGCGCCTCCAGCGGCTGGTGCAGGGGCTCAGAGGACAAAAATTTGAACATGGCGTGTGTCTCTGTGTTTTTTGTTGTCGGGTCTGCGTCTGCTATCCGGGCTGTGGTGTCCCTAGGGCGGTGCCGCAGCGAGCACCGCCAGCGCCACTGAAGCCATGCGCGATTGCAGCGAATCGGCCCGCGAGGTCAGCACGATAGGCACCTGCGCGCCCAGCACCAGACCGGCGCAGTCGCCGCCACCCACGTAGTTGAAACTCTTGTAGAGCATGTTCCCCGCATTGAGGTCGGGCATAAGCAACAGGTCTGCGTCACCCGCCACCTGCGAGTCCATCTTTTTGATGCGCGCAGCCTCGGCGGAGAAGGCGTTATCAAAACCAAACGGGCCTTCGACGATGGCGCCCGGCCAGGCACCGGCGTGTGCCATCTCCACCAGAGCCTGTGCGTCCAGGGTGGCGGGAATCGACGGGTTCACCACTTCCACCGCCGCGACGATACCGACTTTGGCTTGCGCAATACCGAGCTTGTGCAACAGGCCCACGGCGTTGCCCAGAATGTCTTTCTTGGTTTTCAGATCGGGCGCAATATTGACCACGCAATCGGCCAAAGCCAAGAGCTTGTGGTAGCGCGGCAGGTCAAACACAAAGGCGTGCGTGATGCGACTGCTGCCGCGCAATCCCTGTTCTTTGTTGACCACAGCAGCCATCAATTCGTCGGTGTGCAGCGAGCCCTTCATCAGAGCGCGCAGGTCTTTGCTGCGCGCCAGGGCACAGGCGCGCAGAGCGGCGTCGGGCGCGCTGCTGCCGCTGTCGATCAACTCGAAATCACGCACATCGACCTGCGCTGCATCGGCAGCAGCAGCGATCAGCGCCGCCGGGCCGATCAACACCGGACGCGCCATGCCGCTGTCCTGGATGCGCCGCGCCGCGTCCAGCGCCAGCGCATCGCAGGGGTAGACCACACCCAGGGCGGCCGGATTACTACCGGCCTGCGCGCTGGCGCGGGCTATCAGCGCGTGCAGTCGCGGATGCGTGGCGCTCATGCTGCGGCCGGTGCTGCGTGCCGCGGGGCTTAAACGTAGTCCTTGTACTTGTCCAAAAAGCGCACGGGCTTGGACAGCGCATCGCGGCGGAAGGGGTCGCCCAATTCGCGGGTGCACATGATCTCGATCACACAGGTTTTGCCCTCGTTCATTTGCATATCGATGGCGCGCTTGAAAGCCGGGCCCACGTCTTCCAGCTTGTCCACCACGATGCCCTCGGCACCCATGGCGATCGCGATACCGGCAAAGCTCTCGCTCTCCAGCTCACCGGCCACAAAGCGGCGGTTGTAGAAGTCCACCTGGTTCTTTTTCTCAGCGCCCCATTGGCGGTTGTGGAAGACCACGGCAGTCACCGGGATGTCGTGGCGCACGGCGGTCATCAACTCGGACATGCTCATGCCCCAGGCGCCATCACCGGCGTAGGCCACGGCAGGCCGGTCCATGGCGGCGGCCTTGGCACCGATCATGGTGGGCAGCGAGTAGCCGCAGTTGCCAAAGCTCATGGGCGCGAAGAAGCTGCGCGGCTCATCGAAGCGCAAGTAGCTGTTGGCCACGGCGTTGATATTGCCGATGTCGGTGGATACCATCACGCGCTTGGGCATGGCTTTTTCCAGCTCGCGCAGCACCTGGCGCGGGTGCAAGTAGGTGCCGCCAGTGGGCGTGCGTTCGCCCTTGGCCTCATCGATCATGTCCAGGCTGTAGGGGTCGCGCTCGTGGGTCCAGGCGTCCAGCTCTTTTTCCCAGGCGTCTTTCTCAGACTTGATGGTGGCCGCGCGTGCGGCCTTGGTCGCATCACTGGCCAACGTCATGGCGCTCAGACGGCGCAGCAGTTCTTTGGCAACCGCTTTGGCGTCGCCGTGGATGCCGACGGTGATTTTCTTGACCAAGCCCAGGTTGGTGTGGTCAGCTTCGACCTGGATGATTTTGGCGTCCTTGGGCCAATAGTCCATGCCGTGCTGGGGCAGCGTGCCAAACGGGCCCATGCGCGAACCCAAAGCAATCACCACGTCGGCTTGCGCCATCAGTTTCATGGCGGCTTTGGAGCCCTGGTAACCCAGCGGGCCGGCCCACAGCGGATGGCTGGCCGGGAACGAATCATTGCGCAAATAGCCATTGGCCACCGGCGCGCCCAGGCGCTCGGCCAAGGCCACGCATTCGTCCACCGCGTCGCCCATAACCACGCCGCCGCCGGACAAGATGATCGGGAACTTGGCATGCGCCAGCATCTCCACCGCAGCGGCCAGGCTGTTTTCACCGCCATGGCCACGCTCCACGCGCATGGGCTTGGGGATTTCGCAGCTGATTTCGCCGTAAAAGTAATCCCGCGGGATATTGAGCTGGGTCGGGCCCATCTCGGACATGGCGCGGTCAAAGCAGCGGCCGGTGTACTCGGCCATGCGCTTGGGGTTGTTCACATGGCCCTGGTATTTGGTGAACTCCTGGAACATGGGGAGCTGGTGCGCCTCTTGGAATCCGCCCAGGCCCATGCCCATGGTGCCGGTCTCGGGCGTGATCATTACCACCGGGCTGTGCGCCCAGTAGGCAGCGGCAATCGCGGTCACGCAGTTGCTGATACCGGGGCCGTTCTGGCCGATCACCACGCCGTGGCGACCCGACACCCGGGAATAACCGTCGGCCATATGCGCCGCGCCCTGCTCATGCACCACGGGCACCAAGCGGATACCGGCGGGCGCGAAGATGTCCATGGCGTCCATGAAGGCCGAGCCCATGATGCCGAAGATGTCGGTCACGCCGTTGGCAACCATGGTCTCCACAAAGGCCTCGGAGGGGGTCATTTTTTGCACGCCGCTGACGACGGTACGGGTGTCCTTGGGGGCTTGGGGCATGGGAAGGCTCCTGAAAGAAAAACTGCTGCATCGCAGCATAAATAAGGGATTCGGTACAAATTGTTCCGGAAACCGGAATGGTGAGGCACTATAACCATAAATACCGGCTTGAACAAGGCTGCATTCCATTTTTAGCCTTTTTTCATTCCGTTTAATGAAAAAATTGGGGTTTTGCTCTATCATGCCGTGATGCAAGCCGTTCCCTCCCCCGCGCAGGCCCTGGAAATCAATGGCGACACGCCCACGCTGCGCCTGTTTGCGCTGCTCGAAGTCATTGCGTCCAAAGACCAGTACTTCTCGCTCCAAGGCCTGGCCGACGCCACCGCACTGCCCAAGCCCACGCTGCACCGCATGCTGCAACAGCTGGAATCTGCCAACATGCTGGAACGCAGCGGCGACGGGCGGCTGTATGGCACCGGCGTGCGCTTGCGCCGTCTGGCCGAAAACCTGCTGCTCAATGACACCGCCCACGGCGCACGCCACGCAGTGCTGCGCCAGCTCGTCAATGAGGTGGGCGAAAGCTGCAACCTAACGGCCCTCAGCGGCAGCGAAGTGATTTATCTGGACCGGGTGGAAACGCCCGCGCCACTGCGTTTTTATTTGCACCCCGGTTCGCGCGTACCGGTGCACTGTTCGGCCAGCGGCAAGGTATTTCTGGCGCAAATGGGCCCGGCCCAGCGCCAACGCCTGCTGGCACACACGCCGCTGGAGGCCTATACGCCCAAAACCCTGACGGCGCCGGAGGCGCTGGAGGCAGAAATACGCGCTGTCAAGCGCCAGGGGTTTGCACTGGACAACGAAGAATTTTTGCCCGGGCTGTTGTGTGTGGCCGTACGGGTACCCGCACGCAGCGGACGGTCTAATCTGTGCGTGGCCGTGCAAGCGCCGCTGATGCGCCTGACCGCCGACAAAGCCCTGGCCCTGCTGCCCGCCCTGCAACGCGCAGCACAAGCGCTCAGCGCCATCGAAGCCGACACCCAGGCCGATGCCGCACCACAACGTGGAGCCGACGCCGCATGAACACACCCGCACACCCCACACAGCGCGTATCGGTGCGCGCGCTTTTCGGCATCGACAGCGATATGCAAGTCGAGGCCATGGCCGAACGCGGCGAACACGTGCCCGACATCGACAGCGCCTACCGTTTCAACCCCGAAGTGACGCTGGCGCTGCTGGCCGGCTTCACGCACAACCGCCGGGTGCTGGTACAGGGCCTGCACGGCACCGGCAAGTCCACGCACATCGAGCAAGTCGCCGCGCGCCTGAACTGGCCTTGTGTGCGGGTGAACCTGGACGGCCACATCAGCCGCCTGGACCTGGTCGGGCGCGACGCCGTGGTGCTGCGCGACGGCCAGCAGGTCACCGAGTTCCAGGAGGGCATCGTGCCCTGGGCGCTGCAGCGGCCCATGGCGCTGATCTTTGACGAATACGACGCGGGCCGGCCCGATGTGATGTTTGTGATCCAGCGCATTCTGGAGCGCGAGGGCCAGTTCACCCTGCTCGACCAGAACCGCGTCATCCGCCCGCACCCGCAGTTCCGCCTGTTTGCCACCAGCAACACCATCGGTCTGGGCAATCTGAACGGCTTGTATTTCGGTGCGCAGCGGCTCAACCACGCGCAGCTGGACCGCTGGAATCTGGTGGTCGCGCTCAATTACCTGCAGCCGCAGGACGAAGTGACCATCGTGGCCGCGCGCGTGCCCGCGCTAGCCGGGCAGCCGGAGTTACTGGCGCAGATGGTGGCGCTGGCCGACTTGACGCGCAAAGGTTTTGCGGCGGGCGATCTGTCCACCGTGATGTCGCCGCGCACCGTGATCACCTGGGCCGAAAACCTGGAAATTTTTCACGACCTGGCGCTGGCGCTGCGCCTGTCCTTTGTCAACAAGTGCGACGAAGCCGAGCACGTGCTGATGGCCGAATACTTCCAGCGCTGCTTTGACCAGCCGCTATTCCCCGCCCCCAACACCACCGCGACCTGAAAGCCCGCGCAGCGTATGCAGGCCCGCCTTGAAGCCGACAGCGTGCAGGCCGACAGCCGCCGCCAGCAGGCCCTGGATGAACTGTGTGCCGCCACCCTGCGGGCGCTGAGCGCTTACCGCCAGGTGCACTACAAAGGCGCGCTCTTATTTGACGGCGCGACCCCACTCCCCAGCTTCGCTCCGCATCTGCACCCGCATGCACAACTGCGCAGCACGGACGCCGACGCGCCCCGCCCCGATCTGGCATCTTTTCGCGGCGCGGCCGATGGCGTGGCGCTGCGGCTGCGCCACAGCGATGCGGCGCTGCACCGCAGCCTGCGCCCGGCAAAGCCCATGGCGCGCCGGGTGTTTGACCTGCTGGAACAGTACCGCGCCGAGTCGCTGGTCAGCGCCCACTGGCCGGGTGTGCGCAGCAATATGCAGGCGCGCTTCTCTGCCTGGTCACGCGCTTTTGTGCAAGCGCGTTTGCACGAGTCGGCGCAGGGCATCTTGCTGCTCACCGTGGCGCAGGTCTGCCGCGCACGCATCACCGGCGACGCGGTGGATGACGCGCTGGAGGACATGCTGGAGGCGACCCGCTTCGGCTTGGTGCCGCGCATAGGCCACGCGCTGGCCGGGCTGCGGCGCAACCGGGATAAGCAGGCGCTGTTTGCGGTGGACGCGCTGGCGATTGCGGCGGTGGTGGCCCAACTGGCTGAAGACGCCGCGCCCCCGCCCGCCGCCACACAAGACGCCGAGGCCCGGGACGATGATGACGAAGACGCCTGGCTGCAAATCTGGGTGGATTTCGAGGCCGGCGAAGAAAGTGGCTTTGCCAGCGCATTGCTAGCCCGCGACCAGCCACCAGGCGCAGCGCCGGACTACCGCGCCTTCACCACCGCCTACGACCGCGAAGCCAGCGCGGGTAGTTTGGTGCGCGCTACGCAACTGTCCGAACTGCGCGCCACACTGGATACGGCAGTGGCGCACACCGGCATCAACCCGGCGCGGCTGGCGCGTGCGCTACAGGCGCTGCTGGCACAGCCGCTCGACGATGGCTGGGACAGCGGCCAGGAAAGCGGGCTGATCGACGGGCGGCGGCTGGCCCAGCTGGTGGCCAGCCCCACCGAGCGCCGCCTGTTTCGCACGCCGCACCAGACGCCGGTGACCGACTGCGTGGTGGGGCTGCTGCTGGACTGCTCGGGCTCCATGAAGCAGCACATGGCGCAGCTTGCGCCCCTGCTGGACGTGCTGCTGCGCGCGCTGGAGCTGGCCGGTGCGCAAACCGAGTTGCTGGGTTACACCACCGGCGCATGGAACGGCGGGCGCGTGATGCGCGACTGGCGCCGCGCAGGCAAGCCG
>CANFHZ010000046.1 GCA_947446885.1 Comamonadaceae bacterium | reverse complement strand
TGTGTGTTTGAGGACTACAAGGGCGGGGTGTACAAAATCATCAGCTTCAACGCCAAGCGCGCCCGGGGGGCCATGGCCCGTTTTGCGATCACGCAAGGCGCCACAGATCCTGCGCAACTGCAAACCTTTACCACCGACGGGTACCGCTTCCACGCGCCGAGTTCCACACCTGCTCGCATGGTGTTCCGCCGCAAACTAACAGACGCATAGCGCATGACCGACACCACTGCCGGGTCGCCCACGCCCGCCCAATCGCCCCTGGGCAAGACCGCCAGCTACATCGACCAATACGATCCCGCACTGCTCTTCCCCTTGCCCCGGGCGGCCAAGCGGCAGGAGCTGGGTTTGGGTGAGCAGGTGCCGTTTTTCGGGGCCGATGTATGGACCGCGTTTGAAGTGAGTTGGCTGAACCCGCGCGGCAAGCCGCAGCTGGCTCTGGCGCACATCACCGTGCCCTGCGAGACGCCCAACATTATTGAGAGCAAGTCTTTCAAGCTCTACCTCAACAGTTTCAACAACACCCGGTTTGCCGATGCCGCAGAGGTGCTGACCCGCTTGCGGGTGGATCTGTCCGAGGCAGCCTGGCGTGGGGCGGCTGGGACGTCCACCGTGGGAGTGCGCCTGCTGGGGCCCGAGCTGTTTGACCAGGAGCCTGTGCGCGAGCTTGACGGCCTGAGCCTGGACCGTCTGGACATTGCCTGCGACCGCTACAGCCCCGCGCCGGATTTGCTGCGCACCACCCCCGGTGAGCCGCCCGTGACGGAAACGCTGGTGAGCAATCTGCTCAAAAGCAATTGCCTGGTGACGGGGCAGCCTGATTGGGGCAGTGTGCAAATAAGTTACAGCGGCGACGCGATTGACCAGGAGGGCTTGTTGCAGTATCTGGTGAGTTTTCGCAACCACAACGAGTTCCATGAGCAATGCGTGGAACGCATTTTTATGGACATTTGGCAGCGCTGCAAACCGACCCGGCTGACCGTTTATGCGCGCTACACACGGCGCGGCGGTTTGGACATCAACCCCTTGCGCACCAGCCACCCGCAAACCCTGCCGGCCAACACCCGCACGGCGCGGCAGTAGGGCCGTTCGCGCGGAGGCCTTTAGCCCGCAGCGCGCGGGTAGGCTGCTTGTATGGAGTCAGCCACCAATTCGGCGGTCGCCGCAGCCAGCGTCCAGCCCAGATGGCCGTGGCCGGTGTTGTAGAACACGCCCGGGCGGCGACCCGGCCCTACACGCGGCATCAGGTTGGGCATCATGGGGCGCAGCCCAGCCCAGGGAATCGTGTGGCGGGTGTTGACGGCGGGGAAGTTGTGCCGCACCCAGCCCACCAGCGGTTGGATACGGCTGGCGCGGATGTCACGGTCTTCGCCATTGAATTCCGCCGTGCCGGCAACCCGCAAGCGCCCTTCGCCCAGACGCGAGCAGGCCACGCGGGCCCGGTCATCGAGCAGGCTGACGACGGGCGCTGCGGCGCGGCTGGCGTCGTCGGGCAAATCCACCGTGATGGAATAGCCTTTGACCGGGTACACATTGACCCGGTCGCCCAGGCTGGCGGCCAGCGCCCGGCTGGCGACCCCGGCGCAGACCACCACCGCATCAAAATCGGCATCGTGCACCGCGCCCTCGCACAGGCTGCGCACCCGGATTCCCTTGGCGGTGGGCGTCAATGCCTGCACCGCATGGTCAAAATGCAGCTGCACGCCTTTGCGCTGCGCTGCCGCAGCCAGGCCCACGGTGTAGAGGTGGATATCACCGGTGCTGTCGTCGGGTGTATAGAAGCCGCCCACCAACTCACCGCTGATGGCGGGTTCAATGGCCCGCATTTCGTCAGGTCCCACGGTGTGGCGGACGACGCCGCCGCGCAGCAGCAGGCGTGAGACGTCCTGCCCGTGGGCAAACCCGGCTGCGTCGCGGTACACGTGCAAGATGCCGCGGGTGCGCAGATCAAATTCAATGCCCTCGGCGCGGGCCCAGGCGAACAGGTGCTCGCGCGCCTGTACGGCCAGTTTGGCCGTGGCGATGGTGTTGTTCTCGTAGTGCGGGATGCTGGCGACAAATTCGGCCAGCCAACTCAGCTTGTGCCAGGTGGGCTGCGGATGGATCAGCAGGGGCGCGTCTTTGCGCAGCATCCATTTGAGGCCATTGATGACGGTGGCCGTGCGGTTCCAGACCTCGGCGTTGCAGGCTGAGATCTGCCCCGCATTGGCAAAAGAAGTTTCCATGGCCGCGTAGCGGTGCCGCTCGAACACGGTAACCGCAAAGCCCCGCTGCACCAGCGCATAGGCTGTTGTGACTCCGGTGATACCGCCACCGATAACTGCGATTGCCTGAACCATGGAAAACCTTCGCTGAACGCTGCGTAAAAGCTGATTGTGCCTGCGGCGCCCCAAGGTCATTGGCACTGCGTGCCTGCCGTGCAGCGGGGGGCTGGTAACATGATTCGATCCATTTGAAATGCCCACACTATTCATGAACGCTTTGACCTCAGACGTTGGAACCCCGGTATCCGAGAAAATCCGCGAACGGCTACTGGCTGCGCGCAAGCGCTACCACGCCAATGACAATATTTCTGCTTTTATCCAGCCCGGTGAATTGGAGCGTTTGCTTGACGAGGTCGAGGAAAAAATGGCGGGTGTTTTGCAAAGCCTGGTCATCGATACCGAGCGCGACCACAACACCGGCAACACCGCGCGCCGCGTCGCCAAGATGTACGTCAACGAGGTTTTCAAGGGCCGTTATGTGCCTGCGCCGACCATCACGGAGTTCCCCAACGCCGAGCATCTCAATGAGCTGATGATTGTTGGCCCCATCACCGTACGCAGTGCCTGCAGCCACCATTTTTGCCCCGTGATCGGCAAAATCTGGATCGGCGTGCTGCCCAATGAACATACCAATGTGATCGGCCTGTCCAAGTACGCCCGGCTGGCCGAATGGGTGATGGGCCGCCCCCAAATCCAGGAAGAGGCGGTGGTGCAATTGGCCGACCTGATCCAGGAAAAAACCCAGCCCGATGGTCTGGCCATTGTGATGGAGGCCAGCCATTACTGTATGTCCTGGCGTGGAGTCAAAGACATGGACAGCAAGATGATCAATTCGGTCATGCGCGGTGTGTTCCTCAAAGACCCGAATTTGCGCCGCGAGTTCTTGTCGCTTATCCCCCAGAAAGGCTGAAAACCCATGTTGGTCCGTTTGCTCTATGCCAGCCGCGCCGTCAATCCGGACGCGCAGGCCATTGAAGAAATTTTGTCCAAATCGCGTGAAGAAAATCCGGGCTCCGGCATCACCGGCATCCTCTGTTACGGCGGCGGTATTTTTTTGCAGGCCATTGAAGGCGGGCGCAATGCCGTTAATGAGCTGTACGGCCACATCCAGCGCGATGTGCGCCACAAAGATGTGATCTTGCTGCACTACGAAGAAATCGAAGAACGCCGCTTCGGCAGCTGGACCATGGGGCAGGTCAATATGTCCAAAATCAACCACAGCATCTTGCTCAAGTACGCCGAGCGCCCGGAGCTGGACCCCTATGCGGTATCGGGCCGCGTGTCGCTGGCCTTGCTCGAAGAGCTGATGGCCACCGCCTCCATCATCGGGCGGGCCTGAGCGCACTTGCCTGCTGTAGCCTTAGCGCCCCCAGAGGCTCTGCCGCTTCTGGGCTGCGATTTTTCCAGCAGCCCCAGCAAGCGCAAAACCATCGTCAATGCCTGGGGCAGCCTGCATGCCGGGGTGCTGCGTCTGGATAGCCTGGAACGTTTTGACACCCTGGACGCTTGGGCGCAGCGCCTGTGCCAGGGCAGCTGGTTCGGCGGATTTGACCTGCCCTTTGGCCTTCCGCGCGGCCTGCTGCAGACGCTGGGCTGGCCCTTGGACTGGGCCGCGTGCATGGACTATTACGCCAGCCTGCCGCGCAGCGAGATCCGCGATGCCTTTGCCGCTTTTTGTGATGCCCGCCCCGCAGGCGGCAAATTCGCCCACCGCGTCACCGACGGCCCGGCGGGTTCGAGCCCGTCCATGAAATGGGTGAATCCGCCGGTGGCCTACATGCTGCACGCTGGCGTGCCCCTGCTGCGCCGTGCGGATGCCTACTTTCCCGGCTTGCAGGCTGGGCGGCGGGATGCGCCACGGGTCGCGCTGGAGGCCTACCCCGGTCTTTTGGCGCGCGAAATTCTGGGCACGCGCAGCTACAAAAGCGACACGCCCGCCAAGCAGACGTCTGAACGCCTGATCGCCCGCAAAGACCTGCTCACTGCGCTGGAGTTGGGCCAGACCCGTTTGCTGTTGCGCTTGCGCCTAAGCCACGCCCAGCGCGATGCGCTGGCGCAAGACCCCAGCGGCGATGCGCTCGATGCAGTCTTGTGTCTGATGCAGGCTGCGTGGGGCCGGCGGCGTCATGACGCTGGAGACCCCTTGTGCGGCTTGCCACCGGACCTGGATCCGCTGGAGGGCTGGATTCTGACTGCCTGAGGCCTGCCGGTCCTCAGGGCGGCGCGCACACGCTGCAGGCCGGGTCACGGGGCAGGCGGATGCGGCTCCACTCCATGCTCCGCCCATCCAGCATCAGCAAGGTGCCGGTCAGCGGCGCACCAAATTCTCCGACCAGCATCAGTGCCTGCGCTGCCTGCATGCAGCCGATCACGCCCACCACCGGCGCAAACACGCCCATGGTGGCGCAGGCGATGGCATCGGGCGCATGATGGGGCGGGAACGCGCAGGCATAGCACGGGCAGTCGGCTTGGCGTGGATCGAACACGCTGACCTGCCCGTCAAACTGCACCGCAGCGCCCGATACCAGGGGCACCCGGTGGCGCACGCAGGCGGTGTTGATCGCGTGGCGGGTCGTGAAGTTGTCGGTGCAGTCCAGCACCACGTCGGCGTGTGGTACGTGCGCGTCGAGAAGTACGGCATCCGCACGCTGTTGCAGCGCCACCAGATGCGTGAGCGGGTTGATGCGGGCTGCGCTATTGTGCGCCGACAGCACTTTGGGGCTGCCTACAGATGCACTGTCGTGCATGATTTGCCGCTGCAAATTGGTGAGGTCGACTACATCGTCATCAACCAGCGTCAGTGTGCCAACGCCCGCCGCTGCCAGGTACAGAACGGCTGGCGATGCCAAGCCACCTGCGCCGATGACCAGCATCCGCGCCGCGTTGATGCGCTGCTGACCTTCAATGCCAATTTCATTCAGCAGAATATGGCGCGAGTAGCGCGACAGCTCTGCATCGCGCATGCAGCGCTTACTCCTCTTTGACTTCGGCTTTGCGCTCGGTCAGGGTTTTGCTGACCAGCACCGGTTTGCCCTTGAGCTGGTTGACTGCCTGGATCAAGCGGAAGTCTTTGTCCGATCCAAATTCCGGTGCACGCCGATCCGCCAGCGGCTTGAGGGCTTCTTGCTCGAGTCGCTTGATAGCGGCTTCGCGGGCTTTTTCGCGTTCGGGGTCTTTGACTTCGGCGCCCTGGCCGCTGCTGAGGTGTTTTTCAGCATCCGCCTCGCGCGGGGCCAAGGCGGCAAACGGGCTGCCTTCCTCGGTTTCGTCCACCATCACGTCGGGCACGATACCTTTGGCCTGGATGGAGCGGCCGCTGGGCGTGTAGTAGCGGGCTGTGGTGATTTTGACGCCAGCCTCTGAGCCCAGCGGGCGGAAAGTTTGAACCGTGCCTTTACCAAAGGTTTGCCCGCCCATGATGACGGCGCGTTTGTGGTCTTGCAAGGCGCCTGCCACGATTTCACTGGCCGATGCGGAGCCTTCGTTGACCAGCACCACCAGCGGCACTTTGCGCATGGCTGGGGGCAGGGTTTTGAGCGGGTCGACGCCCCGGCGGTCATAGTCCAGCGGGTTGGCGCGCAAGGTCTGCTGGCTCTCGGGGGTTTGTCCGTTGGTGCTGACTACGGTGACGTTGTCCGGAAGAAAGGCCGCAGAAATTCCCACCGCGGAACCGAGCAAACCGCCCGGATCATTGCGCAGGTCTAGCACCATGCCCTTGATGTTGGGATCCTGTTTGTACAACTCGCCCGCCTTTTTGGCAAAGTCTTCGAGCGTGCGTTCCTGAAACTGGCTCAAACGAATCCACGCGTAGCCGGGCTCGACGATTTTTCCGCGCACCGATTGCTGTTTGATTTCTTCGCGAACAATCGTCGCCACAAAGGTGCGGTTTTCTTCCTTGCGGAATACGGTGAGTACGACCTTGGTGTTGGGCTCGCCGCGCATGCGTTTGACGGCTTCATTCAGCGACAAGCCTTTGACCGGCGTGTCGTCAACCTTGGTGATCAGGTCGTTGGTTTTCAGGCCGGCCCGGAATGCGGGAGAACCCTCGATAGGCGAGATGATTTTGACAAATCCGTCTTCCTGGGTGATTTCGATGCCCACCCCGACGAATTTGCCTGCCGTGCCTTCTTTGAATTCTTTATAGGCTTTTTTATCGAAGTACTGCGAGTGGGGATCCAGGTTGGAAACCATGCCGGATATGGCGTCGGTGATCAGCTTTTTGTCGTCCACCGGTTCCACGTATTCGCTCTTGATCAGACCGAATACGGCTGAGAGTTGTTGCAATTCTTCCAGCGGCAAGGGTGCAACGCTGCCCCGCGCCACCGTTTGGAGCGAAAACGTCGCCATCGAGCCGGCCAATACGCCCACCGCAACCCAGCCCGCAATTTTCAGTTTTTGACCCATACACATCCTCAAGATAAACCAATATACACCCGCAATCGGACTGCTCTCCCTCTGAAGGGGCGTTATATCAAGGCTTTGGGTTCCAAATAGTAGTGGCGCTGCGCCTTCAGCGTGGCGTCAAGCTCGTACACCAGCGGCTGCCCGTTGGGGATGTTGACGCCCACGATGTCGGCGTCACTGATGCCGTCGAGGTACTTCACCATGGCCCGGATGGAGTTGCCATGCGCGGCGATAACGATGCGTTTTCCCGCGAGGATGGCTGGGGCCATGGACTCGTTCCACAGGGGCAACACACGCTCCACCGTGTCCTTGAGGCATTCGGTCAGCGGGATTTGTTCGGGTTTGAGTTTGGCGTAACGCAGGTCGCCGCGTTCGCTGCGGGGGTCACCAGGCGCTAGAGCGGGTGGCGGTGTGTCATAGCTGCGCCGCCAGGCCAGCACCTGATCTTCGCCGTATTGCCGGGCCATGTCAGATTTGTTGAGCCCCTGTAAAGCCCCGTAATGGCGCTCATTCAGGCGCCAGGCGTGTACGACTGGCAACCAGGTGCGCTGCATTTCGTCCAGACAATGCCACAGCGTGCGCGTGGCACGCTGCAACATGCTGGTGTAGGCGATATCAAAGTCAAAGCCGTGTTCTTTCAACACCCGGCCCGCGGATTGGGCTTGTGCAACCCCGGTGGGCGTGAGGTCGACGTCGGTCCACCCGGTGAACCGGTTTTCGAGGTTCCATACCGATTCGCCGTGGCGTATGAACACAATTTTGTACATGGTGGTGGGGCAGGGTGGGGGGAATGGGGCCGCAGGCCGTACGGCGCGGGCACGCATTCTAAAATGCGCCGTTAACCCCGATCACTCAACAAGGAAGCACGTGAAATTTATTCTGGATAACTGGATGCTGGTGGCGCTTGCGCTGGTTTCGGGAGGACTGTTGTTGATGCCGGTAATGCAGGGCATGGCCGCGCGTGGTATCAGCGCCGCACAGGTGGTGCAGCTGATGAACCGTGAAAAAGCGGTGGTGGTGGATGTGAGCGATACCGAGGAATTTGCCGTCTCCCACATTGCCGGCTCCAAAAATATTCCCTTGGCCGAGCTGGAAGCCAAACTCGCTGCTTCTGTGAAAAACAAAAACCTGCCCCTGATTCTGGTGTGCCGCTCGGGCGCCCGCTCCTTAGGGGCTGCTGCAACGGCAGCTAAATTGGGCTTTGCGCAACCGCACGCACTGGCCGGTGGTATTGCAGCTTGGCGCGAAGCCGCCCTGCCCTTGGAATCCGCATCCGACCAATGACCGGAGTCCCCGCCATGCAAGAAGTCACCATGTACACCACCGCTGTCTGCCCCTACTGTGTGCAGGCCAAACGGATTTTGAAGACCAAGGGCGTGGATGCCATCACGGAAGTCCGCGTCGATTTGCAGCCAGAAGAACGCCAACGCATGATGAACATCACCGGCCGGCGCACCGTGCCGCAAATATTTATCGGCAGCACCCATGTTGGCGGTTGCGATGATTTGATGGCCTTGGACGCCCGCGGCGGCTTGATGCCCCTGCTGCAAGGCGGCTGATTCCCTTGCAGACCGCCTGACATAATCGCCCGCTGCTTTTGCAGCACCCCCGTGCGTACGCCTTGTATTGATTAACCTGTCCCTTCCTTGTTGAAAGAACAAAATGGCCGATTCCATGCCCAGCAGCCCCACCCCCGTTTTTCAGATTCAGCGTCTGTATCTGAAAGAGGCGTCGATGGAGCAACCCAATTCCCCCGGTATCTTGCTGGAGCAGGAGCAACCCTCGGTCGACATCCAGCTCAATATCGAAGCCAATCCGGTCGCTGACGGTATTTTTGAGGTCTGCGTGACCGCGCGCGTGCAGACCATGATCAAGGACAAAACGGTCTTCCTGGTGGAAGTCAAGCAGGGCGGGATTTTCGAAGTCCGGCATATTCCGGACGAACAAATGGGCGCCATCATGGGCATCGCCTGCCCGCAAATTATTTATCCCTATTTGCGCGGCAATGTGGCCGATCTGATTCAGCGTGGCGGTTTCCCGCCCGTGCACCTGTCCGAGATCAACTTCCAGGCCATGTACGAGCAGCAGCAAAGCCAGGCTGCGGCGCAGAGCAACGGCGCCACACTAACCCAATAAGCGCCACACAAGTACGCCGCGCCCGGGCGCAGACTATGCGGATTCTGGTGCTCGGTGCAGGGGCTTGGGGCACTGCGCTGGCCAGTGCGGCCAGCGCGCAGCGCCAGCATGACGTTACCCTGTGGGCCCGGGACCCGGACCAGGCGCACGCCCTGCGTATACATCGCAGCAATTCCCGTTACCTGCCCGGCATCGCCCTGCCTGATGGGCTATCCATCCTTGGTGGCCCGCTGCACGCGGTGTTGGAGTCGGGGCAGACCTGGAATGTGATCGTGATCGCCACCCCCATGGCGGCGCTGCGGGACATGCTGCACGCGCTGGCAGACCTGCCGGTGCCCCTGGTGTGGCTGTGTAAAGGATTTGAGGCGACCCGCGATCAACAGCCTTCTGGTTTGCTGGGCCATGAAGTGCAAGGTCAGGTGGCACCGCAGGCCTTGTGCGGTGTGCTGAGCGGGCCCAGTTTTGCTCTGGAAGTGGCGCAGGGCAAGCCTACCGCTCTGGTGGCGGCCAGTGTTCATGCCGTGGTTCGGCAAACCCTGGTCGACGCCTTCCACAGCCCGGTCTTGCGGGTCTACGCCAGCGACGATGTGCCCGGTGTGGAAGTGGGTGGCGCGGTCAAAAACGTGCTGGCCATCGCCACGGGCCTGTGCGACGGGTTGGCGCTCGGTGCCAACGCGCGCGCCGCGTTGATCACGCGCGGTCTTTCGGAGATGACCCGTTTGGGTATGGCCGTGGGCGCACGGGCCGCAACCTTTACCGGTTTGAGCGGTCTGGGCGATCTGGTCTTGACCGCCACCGGCGACCTCTCGCGCAACCGCCGTGTCGGTCTGGCCCTGGCCCGAGGCGCAACGCTGGCGGATGCCGTCGCCGAACTCGGCCACGTGGCGGAAGGTGTGTACTGCGCCCGCACCGTGCTCTACCGCGCCCGGGCGCTCGGGGTCGATATGCCGATTACCGCCGCCGTGGTGCAGTTGCTTGACGGAAGCCTGCAGGCGCGCGAAGTGGTAGCCCAGTTGATGGGACGCGGCCCGCGCGCCGAAGCGGACGGCGCTTGATGGCCTCGTGCGGCCCGCTCGCGCCGCACGACTCGCACGACGACCCACCGAGGCGGTTCAGCGCGCGGCCTGAACCTTGTTGGTGATGTGCGCCAGCGCGGCCTCTACCTGGTCTACCAGAATTAGACACAACTCACCGGCTTGCAAGGCGTCCATGGCAGTGTCGATGGCTAAAAACTCACCATAAATTTCGTACTGGCGCGTGGTCACGCTGGCGCCTGTGAGGCCTTCGCGCAGCAGAGCCATTACCTCGCCGTCGCGGCGTCCGCGCTGGCACTGGTCTTCGTACATCACCACTTCTTCAAAGGCGGCGCCCAGGACCTCGGTGATCTGGCGGATGTCTTCGTCGCGCCGGTCTCCGGCCCCGCTGATGACCACCGAGCGGCGGCTGGCCGGCATGGCCTTGACGGCGTTGACCAGTGCCACCATGGCGTCGGGGTTGTGTCCGTAGTCGGCAATCACCGTCGCACCCCGGTAGGCGAATACGTTAAAGCGGCCAGCGGCGTTGTCCAGGTCCGGGCGGAAGCCGGCCAGCCCGGCGCGCAGCGTGGCCCAGTCCATGCCCAGCGCCCACACCGCGGCTACGCTGGCCATGACGTTTTCGACCTGAAAGCCAATGGTGCCGCCGTGGGTGAGGGGAATCTCAGCCAGGTTCAGAAACTGCTTATGCGGCCCCTTGGCCGCCACGATTTGCCCGTTTTCCACATAGACCACCGCACGGCCCTGCGCGCGGTGCGTGGCCATCACGGGGTTGAACTGGTCTAGCGCGAAAAAAGTCACATCACCTTTGCAGTGGGTGGCCATGGCCGCGACCACCGGGTCGGCCGCATTCAGCACCGCCATGCCTTTTGGGGCGACGTTTTGCACGATCACCCGCTTGAGCACCGCCAATTCGTCCAAGGTGGTGATGTAGTTCAGGCCGAGGTGGTCGCCGCTGCCCACATTGGTGACTACGGCTACGTCGCAATAGTCAAAAGCCAGGCCTTCACGCAACACACCGCCCCGTGCGGTTTCCAGCACAGCAGCGTCCACATCGGGGTGGTAGAGGACATTGCGCGCGCTTTTGGGCCCGCTGCAGTCGCCGGTATCCACGCAGTGGCCACCCACGTACACGCCATCGGTATTGGTCATGCCCACGCACCAGCCCTGCTGCGTCAGCAGATGCGAGATCAGGCGCACGGTCGTGGTCTTGCCGTTGGTGCCGGTTACTGCCACGATGGGAATCCGGCCGTTGTTGCCGCTCTTGAAAAGGCTGGAGATGATGCCCTCGCCCACCGGACGGCTTTTACCGAAAGAGGGGTTGAGGTGCATACGCAGGCCGGGCGCGGCGTTCACTTCCACCACGCCGCCGCCTTGGTCTTCCAAGGGGCGCAAAATCGACTCGCACACCATGTCCACGCCGCAAATATGCAGGCCTACCATCTGTGCCGCGGCCACGGCACGCGCGGCCACATCGGGGTGTACGTCGTCAGTCACATCCGTGGCGGATCCGCCGGTGGACAGATTGGCGTTGTTGCGCAGATTCACGCGCCGGCCTTTGTCGGGTACCGAGTCAGCGTCCAGCCCCTGCTTGCGCAGGCAGGCCAGCGCGATTTCGTCGAAGCGGATTTTGGTCAGCGAGGTGGCGTGCCCGTCGCCCCGGCGGGGGTCCTGGTTGACCCGTTCCACCAGTTGCGCCACGGTGTGCACGCCATCGCCTGCGACGCTGGGGGGGTCGCGCCGGGCAGCGGCGACCAGCCGGTCGCCGACCACCAGCAGGCGGAAGTCATTACCCGGCATATAGCGCTCCACCAATACATGGTCGCGAAATCCCGCTGCGACCGCGTAGGCAGAACGCAGAGCCGCTTCCTCCTGGATATTGACGGTCACGCCCTTGCCCTGGTTGCCGTCCAGCGGCTTGACCACCACCGGCAGGCCAATCTCCAGCGCTGCTTGCCAGGCATCGTCGGCGTCGCGTACGGCGCGGCCCTGCGGCACCGGCACGCCGGCCGCGTGGAGCAGCTTTTTGGTCAACTCTTTGTCCTGGGCAATCGCCTCGGCAATGGCGCTGGTGGCATCGATTTCGGCGGCCTGGATGCGGCGCTGCTTGCGGCCCCAACCAAAGCGAACCATGCTGCCTTCGGTCATGCGGCTGTAGGGAATCTGCCGCGCCAGGGCGGCGCTCACCACCGAACCCGTGCTCGGACCCAGCCGCACATCCTCGTCCAGCTCGCGCAGCGCGTGCAAGGCCGCCTCCAGGTCAAACGGCGCGTCCTGGCGGGCGCTCTCGCACAGTGCAGCGGCCAGATCCAGCGCCAAGCGACCGACCACCTCTTCGCTGTATTCGACCACCACCTGGAACACACCTTCTTCCATGGTCGGCTTGGTGCAGCTGAACGTCACCGGGCAGCCGGCCTGGGCTTGCAAGCCCAGTGCCGCCAGCTCCAGCACCCGCGCCAGCGGCACTTCGCTTTGGTGGCCTATGGGTTGGAATGGGCCGATTTCAGGGAAGCGCGCGCGCAGTCGGGTCTCGAATCCGGCCAGGCCCGCTACATCGTGTTCGTCTGCAGTGCAGCTGACCACGGCCTGCATCGCCGTGTGGTGGCTCCAGAGATTGGGGCCGCGCAAGGCACGGATACGGGTCACTTCCATGGGTATATCGTCCGGTTCATTAGGGGCTCACTGGGGTGTCAGTACGGCGCTTTTTGCGGGTTCGACTCAAAGGTGCGCAAGCCTGCGGCAATCAGCTCGGGCGTGATGCCCAATGCCCACGCTGCGGCTACCGCGGCCATCACCATCTCGGGTTGTGCAGCCTTGGTCGGCTTCAGGTGGTGCAGGCGCAGCAATACTGTTTCGTGCTGGGGGCCTGCCAAAACCACGGCGTCGTTGCGCACAAAAACGGTCTTTTTTCCGGCGCTGCGGTGCCGGGCCAGAATGGGGTTGTCGCCGTCGCAGGCATAAAAAATCACCGCGCCGTCGCACAGGTCGGCAAGCTCCTGGGCCTGGGCTGCCTCCGCGTGGATGACGGCCGTGCCGCTGGGCAGCACCACATCCACCTGGGTGCGGGTCACTTTGAAACACTGGTCTTCATCCAGCACATCAAAGTGCCGCAAGGCAGGTGTCCAGCCGATGTCGGTGATCACGCCCACGTCGCATTTGTCGTAGGCCAGGCCCTGGCCCAGGATGGTGGCGCAGGGGTTCTCAAACACCGCCGCTTCGACCGAGCGGTTAATCAAAATGCGCTCACCCGCCTCCCAGTGCGTGTTGTCAGCGCCATCCACCCGGCGGCTGTCCAGGTACAGGCCCTCGCTGCAGGCCAAGCCGACGCGCTTGCCGCTGATGTGTATGAGCCAGGCCACCAGACGGGCGATGCGGCCGGTGTTGTGCGTGCCGGTCACGCCCACCACCGGAATGCGTCCGCTGTGCGTGCGCTCAAACAGGTGCGAGATGATCGAGGCTCCCACCGGCTGGCCGGGCCCGTTGGCGGGCTTGATGTGCGCCAGCAGGCCGGGGCTGGCGTTGACCTCGATCACCGCGCCCCGTTGCTGGCTCAGGGGCAGGGCGCAGTTCTCAAGCACCATGTCCACCCCGGCAATGTCCAACCCCACGACCCGGGCCGCCAGAGCCGCCGCGTGTGCCACGCTGGGGTGCAGTTCGGCGCTCACGTCAAAAGCCACGTTGCCGTTGCGCTGGATCAGCACCTGTTGGCCTGCTGCGGGCACGGAGTCGGGCTGGAGGCCCACCCGCTCCAGCTCCAGAATCACTTCTGGGCTGTCCTCCAGCTCCACCACGTTGAGCGGGAAGGACTCCGCCCGGCCACGGCGCGGATCGCTATTGATTTGCTGCTCGATCAGCTGATTCATGTCCGACACGCCATCGCCGATCACATACAGCGTCGTGCCACGGGCGGCGGCAGCCACCTGCTGGCCCACCACCAGCAGGCGGTGCTCGTTGCCCCGGATGAATTCTTCCACGATGACCTGGCCGTCGCCCTCTGCACCCGCCAGGGTGTAAGCGGCTTCGATATCGGCGCGGCTTTCCAGATCCAGCGATACGCCCCGGCCGTGGTTGCCGTCATAGGGCTTGATGACCACCGGCGTGCCAATCGACTGCGCAGCGTCCCAGGCTTCCTGCGCGCTGCGCACCAGCAGTCCGTGGGGTACCGGCACGCCGCAGGCCTTGAGCAGGCGCTTGGTCATGTCCTTGTCGCTGGCAATTTCCTCGGCAATCGCCGAGGTCTGGTCGGTCTCGGCCGTCCAGATGCGCCGCTGCGCGCTGCCGTAGCCCAGCTGCACCAGATTGCCACTGGTCAGGCGGATGTGGGGGATATTGCGCGCCGTTGCGGCGTCCACGATATGGGCTGTGCTGGGCCCCAGACACAGCGAATCGACCATGTCTTGCAATTCTGAGACAGCAGCCGCTATGTCGAACGCCGTGTCATTGATGGCCGCCAGCAGCAGTTCCCGGCCCAGTTCCAGCGCGCGCCGCCCCACGTCGGGCTGGCGTGTTCGGAAAGCGACCTTGTAGATGCCGCGTTGGGAGGTCTCACGCGCCTTGCCAAAGCCAGTGCGCATACCGCCCAGGTTTTGCAACTCCAGACAGACGTGCTCCAGAATGTGTGCCGCCCAGGTGCCTTCGTGCAGACGTTGTAGAAATCCACCCCGCACGCCCGGACTGCATTCGTGCTCGACCAGGCTGGGCAGCCAGGCGCTCAGGCGGTCAACAAAGCCGGGCAGGGTGTTGGAGGGGTAGTCCTCGAGTTCGCCAATATCCACCCAAGCCTCGATCACCGGGCGGTAGGTCCACATATTGGGGCCACGCAGGTGGTTCACCCGCACAATCTCGATGGTTTTTTGCTGGGTCATGCAATAAGACGTGCCGTAAGGCGTGTCGTCGGGTTTCGTAGTGCCGGGGGTATTCTCGCCGAAGGCGCTGGCAGTGCCCGCTGCCGACTCCTTGCGGCATAGTCGGGCCTGGGCGGGGGTGGCACAGCGTCCCCGCCTGACCGTGCCCTTGCCGGGCTTGCCACAACGGCTGGGTCGCCGAGCACGGGTTTTTCTCAATGGATGTTTTTTATGAATTTGCTTACTGCGTCGGGAATGCCTCTGCAGTGGGGTGACCTGAACGCCGCCTGGCAGCAGGTGGTGGTGGCGCAGCTGCGCCCCGGTGAAAATGTCTGTGCCACGCTGGAGCTGGACCTGGACGCACAGATGCATTTCCAGCCCGGTCTTTTGCTGGCTACTGACCTGCGCCTGCTGGGCTATTCCGCACCGCACGGCCCTGGCCAAAGCTGGGAATACCGCCATGGACTCGCGCTGGACCACCACGACCACGGCGGGGTCGGCCATTTGCAGCTGCGCGACGCTGGTGGCCTGTTGCACAGTTGGCGCTTCACGCTGGGGCGCAATATGCAGGCGCTGCGCCTGGTGGACCAGTTTTCTGCCCGCTGCAACAGCGCAGTCACCGGGGTTCCGGTTGTGCCGGCGGCGCAATCCCTGTGCCCGAGCTGCAAAGCGCCTATGGAGCCTGACGCCGAAGAGTGCGCCGTGTGCAGCAAAGTGGTTCATACGCCGCCCTCGACCTGGACGCTGCTGCGCCTGTGGCAGTTCGCCCAGCCCTACCGCGGGCAACTGCTGCTGGGCTTTGTGCTGATGCTGCTGAGCACTGCGGCCAGCCAGGTGCCGCCGTATTTGACGATTCCGCTGGTCGACGAAGTGCTGATCCCGCTGCAAAACGGGCAGCAGATCCCGCGCAGCACGATTGGCTGGTATCTCGCGGGCCTGCTCGGATCGGGGCTGCTGGCCTGGGTGCTGAGCTGGGCCAAGACCTACATCCTGGCGCTGGCCTCCGAGCGCATCGCCGCCGATCTGCGCACCAGCACCTACGACCACTTGCTGCGGCTTTCGCTGGAATACTTTGGCGGCAAACGCACCGGGGATCTGCTCTCGCGCGTGGGCAGCGAAAGCGACCGCATTGCCGTCTACCTGTCGCTGCACCTGACGGACTTCGCCAGCGACGTGGTGATGATCGTCATGACGGCGGTGATCTTGTTCTCCATGAACCCCTATCTGGCGCTCATCACCCTGGTGCCGCTGCCCTTTATTGGCTGGATGATCCATTACGTGCGCTATCGGCTGCGCACCGGTTTCGAGAAGATTGACCGGGTCTGGGGCGAAGTCACCAACGTGCTGGCCGACACCATTCCCGGTATCCGCGTGGTCAAGGCCTTTGCCCAGGAGGCGCGTGAGTCCCGCCGCTTCCGTGAGGCCAACCGCCACAACCTGCTGGTCAATGACCGCATCAACAAAATCTGGTCGCTGTTTTCGCCCAGTGTGTCCTTGTTGACCGAGATGGGCTTGCTGGTGGTCTGGGGCTTTGGCATCTGGCAGGTCGCGCACGGGCAGATCACCGTGGGTATGTTGCTCGCTGCGATTGCCTACATCGGGCGCTTTTACGGGCGGCTGGACTCCATGAGCCGCATCGTCTCGGTCACGCAAAAGTCAGCCTCAGCGGCCAAGCGGATTTTTGACATCCTGGACCATGTATCCAGCGTGCCCGAGCCGCAAAACCCGGTGCGCGTTGAGCGCGTACAGGGGCGTATTGAATTGCGCGAGGTGGGTTTCCGCTACGGCAACCGGGCGGTGAACCGGGGTATCAACTTGCAGCTTGCGCCCGGCGAGATGATCGGGCTGGTCGGCCACAGCGGTTCGGGCAAGAGCACGCTGGTAAACCTGATTTGCCGCTTTTACGACGTGTCCGAGGGTGCGATTCTGGTCGACGGTGTGGATATCCGCTCGTACGCGGTTGCCGACTTCCGCCGCAACATCGGGCTGGTATTGCAAGAGCCTTTTCTGTTTTTCGGCACGATTGCCGAGAACATCGCCTACGGTTTGCCCGAGGCCAGCCGCGCCCAGATCGTGGCTGCCGCCCGCGCCGCGCATGCCCATGAATTCATCCTGCGCCTGCCGCACGGTTACGACTCCATGGTGGGCGAGCGCGGCCAGGGCTTGTCGGGTGGCGAGCGCCAGCGCATCTCAATTGCCCGCGCACTGCTGATTGACCCGCGCATCCTGATCCTGGACGAGGCCACGTCCTCGGTGGATTCCGAGACCGAAAAAGAAATCCAGAAAGCGCTGGAAAACCTGGTGCAAGGCCGCACCACCATCGCCATCGCCCACCGCTTGTCCACCTTGCAGCGCGCCGACCGTCTGGTGGTGCTGGAGCGCGGGCGCGTGGTGGAAGAGGGCACGCATGCGGCACTGATGGCGGCAGAGGGCGCTTATTTCAAACTCTACCAAGCGCAAGCACGCAATGCCGCCGCGCAGGACACACCCGGGAGCCAGCCATGATCGATGTATCGCCGCCGCCGCTTGCGCAATTCCAGCTGGAGCGCACTGCATTTGGCGACTTGGTGTGGACGGGCGCGCAGGGCCAGCGTGTCAGCGGTGTGCTGCCGGTGCGCGCCTTCCCCATCCAGGCTCCCCAAGACGGTATTTCATTGGTGGATCCAGAGGGCCACGAGGTCGCCTGGTTCGCCCAGTTCGACGCTATTCCAGAACACGCGCGCAGCCTGATCGAAGAGGAGCTCGCCCGCCGCGAGTTCATGCCGGTGATCCAGCGCATCGCCGCTGTGAGCGGTTTTTCAACGCCCTGCACCTGGATAGTAGACACCGACCGGGGCCGCGCCGAATTTGTGTTGCGCGGCGATGAAGATATTCGCCGCATCGGCAGTGCCCATGCACTGCTGATTGCCGATGCCCACGGCATCCACTACCTGGTGCCGGACCAGCTGGCGCTGGATGCGCACAGCAAACGGGTGCTGGACCGGTTTTTGTGAAGCGCCCCGAGCCCTAAGGGCTGAAGGCCAGCGCCATGGCGCCGAGCACGAGCAGGTACAGCGGCGCAAAAATCACCAGGGTTTTGCGCAGCTGCGCTGGAGTGGTTTTGCCTCTGCGCCAGAGGTAGTACTGGTAGAGGGGCGGAGCCAGTAGCACGACAGCGAGTTCGATCGCAAGTTCAAGCTGGACTGCATCCATCACCGCTCCGGGGGCTTCTTACATCGACGCGAAGATGGATTTCGCTGCGTCCACGGTATGCGCAATGTCTGCGTCGGTATGCGCGGCGCTCACAAAGCCGGCCTCGTACAGCGCGGGAGCGAAATAGACGCCAGCGTCCAGCATGCGGTGGAAAAAATGGTTGAAGCGTTTGCTGTCGGTTTGCATCACGGTGGCGTAGTTCTGCGGCAAGTCGGGCATGAGGAAGAAGCCGAACATGCCACCTTCGCTGTCCACGTTAAAGGGCACGCCCGCGGCCTGCGCAGCGGCTAATAAGCCGCTGGTCAATGCCTGGGTCTTGGCGGCCAGCGCGTCATAAAAACCGGGCTGGCTGATCAGGCGCAGTGTGGCCAGGCCGCAGGCAGTGGCCACCGGGTTGCCGCTGAGCGTGCCGGCCTGGTAAACCGTGCCCAAGGGTGCCAGGTGTTCCATCACCGCGCGCTTCGCGCCAAAAGCCGCCAGCGGCATGCCGCCGCCTATGACCTTGCCCATGACCGTCATGTCCGGCGCAAAGCCGGGGATTTGTTTGGCGTACACGCTTTGCGCGCCGCCCAGCGCCACGCGAAAACCCGTCATCACCTCGTCCAGCACCAGCAAGGCACCATGCTCCGTGCACAGCTCGCGCGCACGGCGCATGAAGGGGACTGAGGCGCGCACGAAATTCATGTTCCCGGCAATCGGCTCGATCATGAGGCAGGCGAGCTCTTTGCCGTGCAGCGCAAAGGCTTCTTCCAGTTGCGCGACGTTGTTGTATTCGAGCACCAGCGTGTGTTGCACCACTTCGGGCGGTACACCGGAACTGGTGGGATTGCCAAAAGTCGCCAGCCCCGAGCCGGCCTTGACCAGTAGCGCGTCGGCGTGGCCGTGGTAGCAGCCTTCGAACTTGATGAGTTTGCTGCGTCCGGTCGCACCGCGCGCCAGGCGGATGGCGGTCATGGCGGCTTCGGTGCCCGAGCTCACCAGCCGCACCATGTCCATGCTGGGCATGCGCTTCAAGATTTCCTCGGCCAGCTCCACCTCGCGCTCGGTGGGCGCGCCAAATGAAAAGCCATCGTGCAGCGCTTTTTGCACTGCCTCGACCACCTCGGGGTGGCCGTGGCCCAGAATCATCGGGCCCCAGGAGCCGATGTAGTCCACATAGCGCTGGCCGTTGGCGTCCCACATATACGCACCCTGGGCGCGGCTGATAAAGCGGGGCGTACCGCCCACGGCCTTGAAGGCGCGCACCGGCGAGTTCACGCCGCCCGGGATCACGCGCGCGGCGCGCTGGAAGAGTTCTAGGTTGCGGTCAGGCTGGGTCATGGTGCGTTGGGTGTGGGTAGGT
>CANFHZ010000045.1 GCA_947446885.1 Comamonadaceae bacterium | reverse complement strand
TTTGTCGGGCCTGTTGTTGTGCGCGCATGCGCAGGCGCAGCTCTCGCCCCTTGGCGTGTGGACCCCGATTGACGAAGCCAGCAGCAAGCCCTCGGCCGAAATCCTGATCAGCATGAATGCTGCCGGAACCCTGTCTGGCGTGATTCAAAAAAGCCTGATCGCCCCGCCCGGAGCCTTCAGCGTCTGCGACAAATGCACGGACGACCGCAAGGGCAAACCCACGCAGGGCATGGAGATCATCCGCGGCGGCAAAAAGCTGGACGGCAAAGACGTGTGGGAGGGCGGGAAGATCCTCGACCCCAACGACGGCAAAGAATTCAGCGTGCGCTTCACGCCGATTGATGGGGGCAAGAAGATGAAAGTGCGCGGCTACATCGGCTCGCCTTTGTTGGGGAAAACGCAGACTTGGGTAAGGGTGGAGAAGTAGGG
The DNA here is from genome assembly GCA_947446885.1 of Comamonadaceae bacterium. Taxonomy (GTDB): domain Bacteria; phylum Pseudomonadota; class Gammaproteobacteria; order Burkholderiales; family Burkholderiaceae_C; genus Allorhodoferax. The sequence continues at coordinate 18,801 of CANFHZ010000045.1, read as the reverse complement.
GAAGGGTTGGGTCGCTGAATCAAGGAGATGGAATGGAGCGAGCTCCGGCATTTGACCCAAAGCAGAATTTGGAGCGAACTGTTTCATTTCCTGAAAGCCGCCACTCGCCAGTATCGGTTCCTCTAGCCTTGGTATCTCCTAATTCACTGCGCTCCCTCATAACGGATCGTTCGGGAGTATGAGATGGCACGGGAGAAATTAAGCACCGCTCAGTGGGTATTGGAGAGACAACTCGCGTGGGTCTCAAACACGGAGGTTAAGGCTGGGTTCATCACAACGATCGACATAGCCATGCTTGGCGGTCTTGCCGTTGCCTTCACTGCCTGCGTTAACAGAGACGCTTGGGCCTGGTTGTTCACCGGCGCTGCGTCACTGCTTCTGTTTATCGGCGTCGTCTGCGCCGCCATGACGATCAACCCTCGTCTCGAAGGCGTAGCCACCAAATCACTGCTTTACTTTGGGCTGATTGACAAGATGACTTCGGCTGACTACGCGGACCAGTTCAAAAGTGCGACTGACGAATGTTTGCTCGCCGATTGGCTGGAACAAATTCATGTCAATGCCAAGATTGCGATGCTCAAGCATCTATGGGCCAAGAAGGCAATCATGTTCTCCTTGGCAAGCGCAGTGCCATGGGCCTTGGCAATTGCTTTTCTTTTGAAGTAGCGGGAGCCGGGAATGACGATCAAAGAAGACTTGACCACGCATGTTCAAACTCTCGCTAAAACAAACTGGGGCGACATTCCAAATGCCAGAGTTATTCCTGCTCCAGAAGATTTGACGTATGGCAACACAGGCGAGCACCTTGACGCAACCATCCTCTACGCTGATATTGTTGGCTCTACCACCCTAGTTGATACAGTTAATGAGAGATTAGCTGCTGAGTACTACAGTGCTTTTCTACACTGCGCATCTAAGCTTGTTACGAGACATGGAGGCAGCATTCAAGCCTATGACGGCGACCGTGTCATGGCGGTTTATATTGGCGACAGCCAAGCCGATGACGCAGTAAGAACTGCACTCGAATTGCACTATGCAGTTGTAGACATCATCAATCCAGCATTTCTAAAAATCAATGGTCAAGATCACAAAGAACTCAAGTTTACTGTTGGCATTGACAGTGGGACCTGCCTAGCTATCAAGGTTGGCACACGAAGCGTAGGTGAAATCGCATGGATTGGTGCTGCAGCGAACTATGCAGCTAAATTAAATAGCTTTAATGGGTTGGACCATGAATATCCAATCCGAGTTACTGCTGAGACCTTCAATAAGCTCTCAATGAAATCGCTGTACTCTGGTGAAACGATCATGTGGCAGGGTAAATATACAAATGTTGGCCAGAGGAGTCACTACAGGACCAAATACAAAACGCCACTTCCTTGAGGATGCGAAAAGACCTCCTGAGCATTCGATGAGCAGGCTCCGTCCATCAAAGTGGACGTTTGACTTTATGGTGGTAGATTTCGTCACCTACCCCTAACCTCGAATGTGGCGAGTGGCTCAAAACCCATGGTGGCATTCACCAAGTCACACAAAATCAGCCGGACCGCGTCGGGGAGGCTTCTTAGGTGACTTGCGCGCCCTTCCGTTGGCGGCAAGGCGCGAGGCAGGTCATCAACTCGATCAGGTGAAAAACGGTCAAGACCCGGACGACTGGAAGCCCACCAACACCGTGGGCCAGGGGTTCGAGAAGTTCGGATTCGAGATGCCTCTGAAGCATTCAGAATCATTGACATCGCCAAGTTTGCCGATGCCATTTATGTGCTGCACTGTTTTCAGAAGAAGACGGAGAAGACCAGCAAGGCTGATCTGGACTTGGCAGCAAAGCGATACCGCGATTTGTTAAAGGAATTGGGCTGATGAGCAATCAACGATTTGCCAGTGTTTGGGATGCTATCAAAGACACGCCGCAGGAGGCAGAAAATATGAAGCTGCGCTCAGCCTTAATGACGGCGCTGAAGATTCACCTTGCGCAAACCAACATGAGCCAGGCGCAAGCCGCGCAGCTTTTCGGGGTCACCCAGCCACGCATTTCGGATTTGATGCGCGGCAAGATCAATCTGTTCGGCCTAGACGCGCTGGTCAACATGGCCAGTGCTGCTGGACTTCACGTTGACATCCGTATTAGCCAAGCGGCCTGAGATGGTTGCGGGCGTCGCGTAGGCTATGTGGACTTCATCCGTTGCGGGGACTGTTTACTGCAAACAATTTGCCCGAGTACCATTTTGGTACTAAACTGCGGATATGCATATCGTTGCTTTGCGTAATCTCGAATCCTTCTGGCAACAGCCAAGCAACAGTGCGGCGCAGGGTGCTTTGAAGGCCTGGTTAGCGGAAGCCAAATTAGCACATTGGGCGACCCCGCAGGACGTAAAAAATCAGTACGCAAACGCCAGCATCATTGCAAACAACCGCGTCGTTTTCAACATCAAGGGGAACGACTATCGTTTGATCGTGGCCATTGCATACAGGATGCAGTATGTCTATGTGAAGTTTGTTGGCACGCATGCCGAATACGACAAAGTGGATGCCGCCCGAGTTGACCAGTTCAAAGGAGTGTGATGATGGAAATCAAACCCATTCGTACCGAATCCGATTACCTATCGGCGCTGCGCACGGTGTCCGCGCTGATAGACCTTGACCCTGCTGCCGATACGCCCGAAGGTGAGCTACTGGATGTGCTGGGGACACTGGTGCAGGCCTATGAAGCGAAGCACTACCCTATCGACCCTCCTGATCCGATTGAGGCAATCAAGTTCAGGATGGACCAGTCCGGCATGACGGTCAAAGACCTTGTGCCTTACATAGGCTCGCTCAATCGCGTTTACGAAGTCCTGTCCTACAAACGCTCGTTATCGCTCAACATGATTCGCAGGCTGTGCGATGGCCTCCATATTCCTGCCGAAGTACTTATCCGCGAGCCTGACCCTGTTGCCGCTTAATCGCGCTTCGCCCACCCTTTCCCGATGGCGTAAGACAGACGCTGAACCCAACCATCGGCATGATCATGCCGCTCAGTGTGTAAACACCTAAGCGCCCACACACTGGAGAAAGTATGGACAAGGTCCACTGGAGTGTTGGTGTGTTGCCTGAAACCGATCAATCGGTGCGCCCCTACCTTTTAGAGAAGGCGGTAAAGCAAGCCAAGTCGGCTGCCTCCGACTTGAACGACTCGGATTTGGCGGCACTCATAGACGAGGCGGTGCTTTGGGCGCGCGAGTATTGATGCGCCTAATCCTAGGCACCGATGTATCGCGAGGGACGGTCGGCCGCACGCGCATCGTGACGCCCGCCGTTTTTTGCGTGCAGATACTGTGAGGCTTCGCCCCCGAAAATGGACCAATGACCAACCCCACCTCCAACCAACTAGCCCAAGCCCGCGCCCAATGGCGCTGGCGTGGCGCAGACCGGCCACCGTTTGCCGACACGCCTGCGCCGGGACAAATATCCGTCTGGGATTTCCCGCGCCCGCCAGAGCTGGTGCGGGAGGCGCGCGAGATCGTGGTGCGTTGGGGCGCGCTGGAGGTGGCGCGAACGCGCGGCGCTTGGGCGGTACGCGAGACCGCGCATCCGCCCACGTTCTACCTGCCGCTGTCTGATGTAGACACTTCGCTGTTGCGCCCGGCAGGCGGCGGTTCTTTCTGCGAATGGAAGGGCCCTGCGCGGTATTGGGATTTAGTTGACGGCGCGCCTTGCCTGGCAAAGGTTGCGTGGAGTTACCCGCAACCCTTGGCGGGCGCAGAGCCGCTATCGGACTGCATCGCTTTCTACGCCCACGATCTCGACTGCACCGTGGGCGGCGCGCGGGTCACGGCGCAACCCGGTGGTTTTTATGGCGGCTGGATCACGCCGGATTTGGCCGGGCCTTTTAAGGGAGAGCCAGGTAGCGGGGCTTGGTAGCGGAGTTAGCGCTACTGCGCCAGCGCAGCACTTGCCTTTGGCAGCGGCGTATTCCGGGTGGTGATCTTGCGTGGTTTCAGTGCCTTCTGGCGCTCGGCTTCCGCCTTAGCCGCCAGCGCAGCTTTTGCTTTGGCTTCCTTCCCTGCCTCGGCTTCTTGCGCGAGGTGCGCTTTGTATGCCGCCTGTTGTTGCTTTGCCCATTGTGCTTCTTGCTGCACGCGTTGTTTTTCTAGTGCGTCGGCCATGGCGGCGTCTTGTTGCGCGGCGCGCGCTGCCTCTCGCTGTTGCTGCGGTGTGCGCGGGTCTTCAGCTTGGATGGCGCTGCCGCCCGCGCATGGCGTGTCTTGGTAGCTGGTGCCGCAGCGGTAGACGGCGGCGTGCGCGGTGAGCGCGAAGGTGGTTGAAACGAAAACAAAAAGCAGCTGTGCTGCGTGGGTTCTGTGGCCCATCGAATCTCACTCCCTTATCTGCACCTGCCTTTCCGGTTTGGGACGCGGTGCTTTGCTTGTATGAACGGTCAGCATGGCCCGTGGCATGTCGCCGTTCAGAAAATCCGGTACGGCGCGCAGGCTGCGGTCTATGGCTTGGACTATGCCGATTTTGTGGTCCAGCGACGGGATTTGCAAGACCCAGTGAACCACCTCGTCTTTGGATCCGGGGTGGCCTATGCCCAGGCGCAAGCGCCAGTAGGCGGCGCTGCCGAGTTGGGCGTGGATGTCGCGCAGCCCATTGTGCCCGGCGTGGCTGCCGTCGAACTTGAGTTTGGCCTCGCCGGGGGCAATGTCCAGCTCGTCGTGCGCAACCAGTATTTCTTCAGGGGCGATTTTGTAAAAGCGCGCCAGCGCCGCCACGGACTTGCCCGAGAGGTTCATAAAGGTTTGCGGTTGCAGCAGCCAAACGGTGTGCCCGTCCACCGTGCAGCGGCCTGCGTAGCCATGGAAGTTGCGGTCCATCGCCAACGTGACTTTGAGCGAAGCGGCCAGCGCATCGATAAACCAGAAGCCGGCGTTGTGGCGGGTGTCGCGGTATTGCGGGCCCGGGTTGCCCAGGCCGACGAACAATTTGATCATGCGGGGATTCTAGGAGCCGCTTTGTGTCCCGGTGCGCTGCGATACGGGCAGAAAAAAGCCCGCCAAGGCGGGCTTTTTTTAATGCAAACAGAAGCAGCTTACTTCTTGGCCTTCGCCGCCTTGCCTTTGGCGTCTTTGGCCGGCGCTGCAGCTGCAGCTTCCACGACCTCCTCCACCGGTGCGGTGACGGACACAATGACGGGGTTCTCTTTACCGCGGGTGACGGCTTTGACGCCGGCGGGCAGGGGAATGTCGTTGACGTGCAGCGAAGTGCCTTTTTTCAATCCGCTCAGGTCCACCGCGATGAACTCGGGCAGGTTGGCAGGCAGGCAGGCGATTTCCAGCTCGTTGGCAACGTGGTTGATCAGGCAGGCGTCGAGCTTGACGGCGGGCGACACTTCCTGGCCGCTGAAGTGCAATGGCACTTTCATGTGCAGCATGGTGTTGGCCTCCACGCGCTGGAAGTCAGCGTGCAAGATCAGCTGTTTGAAGGGGTGCATTTGCAGATCCCGCAGCAGCACCTTGCTGGTATTGCCGTTCAATTCCATGTCCAGAATGGAGGCGTGAAAAGCCTCTTTCTTGATGGCGTGCCACAAGGCGTTGTGGTCCAGCTCGATCGGCATGGGTTCGCCGGTTCCGCCGTAGACGATGCCGGGCGTGCGCCCTGTGATGCGGAGACGGCGGCTCGCACCCGTACCCTGCTTGCTGCGCTCAAAAGCGACAAATTTCATAACTACTCCTTTGAGAGCCCACCGCGACCAGTGCGGCTCCGGTTGAAAAAGACCCGGTGCGAATGCGCCGGGCCAACTTTTGCCTCGTCAAAACAAATTGTCTTGGTCCGAGAACAAACTCATCACCGACTCGCCTTTGGAGATCCGCAAAATCGTTTCAGCGATCAGGGGTGCCACGGAGAGTTGGCGGATTTTCGGGCACAAGGCGGCCTCACGGCTCAGTGGAATCGTGTCGGTCACCACGACTTCGTCGAGTGCGTCGCCGCGCTCGATGCGTTCGATGGCAGGGCCCGAAAAAATCGGGTGCGTGCAATAGGCATAAACCTTTTTCGCGCCGCGCTGCTTGAGCACTTCGGCCGCTTTGAGCAGGGTTCCGGCGGTGTCGATCATGTCGTCCATGATCACGCAGTTGCGGCCTTCAATTTCGCCGATGACGTGCATCACTTCGCTGACGTTGGCGCGCGGACGGCGCTTGTCGATGATGGCCAGGTCGCAATCAAGTTGCTTGGCTATCGCACGGGCCCGGACCACGCCGCCCACGTCAGGCGAGACCACGATCAGGTCGTCGTAGTTTTTCAGCTGCAAATCACCCAGCAGAACCGGCGATGCGTAAATGTTGTCTACGGGGATGTCAAAAAAGCCCTGGATCTGGTCGGCATGCAAATCCATGGTCAGCAGCCGCGACACGCCGGCGGTCTGCAGCATATTGGCCACCATCTTGGCCGTGATTGGAACGCGGGTGGACCGCGGGCGGCGGTCCTGGCGGGCGTAGCCAAAGTAGGGGATGACTGCGGTGATGCGCTCGGCAGAGGCACGCTTGAGCGCGTCCACCATGATCAGCAGCTCCATCAGGTTCTCGTTGGTGGGTGCGCAGGTGCTTTGGACCACAAAGACATCCCGGGCCCGCACGTTCTGGTTGATCTCGACGGTGACTTCACCGTCCGAGAAGCGCCCTACGGTTGCCGAACCCAGGCTGATACCCAGGTTCTTCGCAATATCCGCTGCCATGTCCGGATTGGCGTTTCCGGTGAAGATCATGAAATCGGTTGGAAGAGTGGGCGTCTGCATAGTCGCTCCTGGGAGCTGTTTGAATTAACGGACCGTTACACACTTTGGCAGGGGAAGAAGGATTCGAACCTTCGCATGCTGGAATCAAAATCCAGTGCCTTAACCAACTTGGCGATTCCCCTACACGGGCAGAAACCGGAAACCCGGAATCCGCCGAAAAACCATTTATTCCTTTGCCCAGCCCCGCAAGGGATGCTCAGCCAAGGTGTTGCACGTATGCAGCAAAAGTCCGCCGGGCCCCGCTGTCGCCCTCATTGGCGTTGTCAGTGGCGCAAAAACCGCGCTGCCCGAGCCCGTCATGCGGGCCTGTAAACCCTGTGAAGCCAGCCAGTGAATGGCTTCTTCAATTTGGGGACAGAGCATTTGCGCCACCGGCTGCAAGTCGTTGTGCCCAAAACTGAATCCGGCGTCCAGAAAGCCAGCGAGTATAGCAAGGCCGGTATTGCGGCACAGCCTGGGGTCGCTGAACAAGGCTGCCGTGGATACCCCAAGGGGCGGCTTGGCGATCAGCAGGGGCGTGGGCGGCAAGTCGACCGCTGTGAGCGTCTCGCCCACGCCCTCAACCCAGGCGTTGCGACCGAACAGGAAAAACGGCACATCGGCACCGAGCTGCAAGCCGATGGCCGCTAGTTGCGTGCGGGACAAGCCCAGGCCCCACAGCCGGTTGAGTGCCAGCAAGGTGGTGGCGCAGTCCGACGAGCCGCCGCCCAACCCGGCCTCGGACGGCAGTGCTTTGGAGACGGTGATGTGTGCCCCGTGTGGGCAGCCGGTCGCCTGTTGCAGGCTGCGGGCTGCGCGCAGGCATAAATCGTCCGCAGGCAGTGGCGTGCCCAGGTCTTCGCGGCTGAGCTGGGGGCCGGGGCGCAATTCAAAGTGCAGGGTGTCGCACCAGTTCAGCAGCGCAAAAACCGACTGCAACAGGTGGTAGCCATCGGCACGGCGTCCCACAATGTGCAAAAACGTGTTGATCTTGGCCGGGGCCGGCACGTCGTACAGCGCCCTCATGGCGCGTCCCATACCAGTAGCAACTCCAGTCCTTCGCCGGTGGTGCCGCCCTGCTGGGCCGGGCCTGCGGTCTTGCGTGCCCGTAGGCGCCGCTCGGCGTAGCGCGAGCGGTCGATCTCCCAACCGGTAACGGTTTGGGGGTCACCGTTGAGCCAGCCGAAGATGGCCTCCAGCGGAATGCTTTGTCCCAAACTGGCCCGCAGCATGGCATCGGCGGATGGAAAGGAGTGGACTTCGCCTGCGGCCTGGAGTTCTGCAAAACCATCGCCCCACCGCATGCTGGCCAGCGTGATGCCCAGCATGTTGAACAAGCCCAGGCTGCCTGCTGCGACACCGCCCTGTAATTCAAAGCTGGCGCTTAGATTGTTGTCGGGTACGTTCGGGTCTTTGATGGCAATGCGGCCTTCCCAAAACGGCGTGGGGCTGTTTTTGGGCCGCAGCCATGAGCAGCCTGCGAGCAGCAGCCCGGCTGCCGCAATGGCTGCCGCACCGGCCCTGCGTTTCATGGCGTTCGAGTTAACCGGCGCACGGTGTCGCGCAGGGTTTCATTGTCAGGATTGAGCTGCCGACCGCGCTCCCAGGTCGTCTGGGCGGCTTCGCGCTGGCCCAGGGACCAGAGCACTTCGCCCCAGTGGGCGGCAATTTCGGCGTCTGGCTTGGCTTCAAAGGCGCTGCGCAGCAAGGTATTGGCCGCATCCAGATTGCCGCTGCGGTATTCCACCCAGCCCATACTGTCGATGATGAAGGGGTCTTTGGGCGCAAAGCTCAGGGCTTTGACAATCAGGCTGCGCGCTTCTACCAGTTGCACATTGCGGTCGGCCAGCGAATAACCCAGCGCGTTCAGGGCCTGGTAGTAGTCGGGATGCTTGGCAATCAGCCCGCGCAGGATGCTCTCCATCACAGCCAGGTTTTTCAGTTTGTCGGCGGACATGGCCGCCTCATAGGCCAGGTCTGGGTCTTTTGGGAACCGGGCCATGGCCTCACTGAGCAGTTGGTAGGCGGCGTCTTCGTCTTTGCGTGCGCGCAGCAGTTCGACTTCGGCGCTGATTTTGGCGCGCGCGCTTTCATCGTCGTCTTGTGGCATGGCGTTAACCACGTCCATGGCCGCATCCTGACGCCCCAGCGCCAGCAGTATTTGTACCCGGCGTTGGTCGGCGCGGCGTTGGTCTTGCGGGCTGGTCAATTTATCCAGGTAGGCAAGGGCCTGCTCGAAATTTTTGTCGTTTTCGGCCATCACCGCCAGCAGGAAATAGGCCTGTGCTGCCACACGCGCGTCTGTTGCGGGTGCCTGGGGATCGGCGTCGGCTTTCTCCAAAATGCTGACACTGCGTGAAAGCGCATCGCCGGCAGCCACGTAGTCCCTGTTTTGGAAGGCGATGGAGCCGCGCAGCAGCCAGGCTTCCGCCGACCCGGCCCACAGCGATGTCAGGGTTTGCGCCGTGGCATAGGCCTCTTCGGTGCGAGCAAGTTCGGCCAGTCGGCGCACATAGGCCAGCCCGCTGTCGACCGAACCGCCCGCCGCAATGAAGCGGGTGAGGATGTCGTCGGCCTGGGACTTCTCGTTTTGCACCAGATACAGGGCCAATTGGGCCACCTGCCGGTTGCCAGGCTCAGCACGGGCGCCGTTCAGCGCAGATTTGAGCGCTGACGCGGGCTCTGAGGCCATGGCCTGCATGGTTCCGACGGCCGCCCAAATGGCGGCGGTTTGTTTGCCGCGCGCCAGTTCCGGGGCCAGCGCCGACTGCACCACCACAGCGGCGCGTTTCTTGTCCGCTACCCGGGAAAAATAGCGGGGCAGGTCGGCGATGGCGGCACCGCGCTCTGCCACCGGGTAGGCCGCCAGATCGGCGCGTATGGGTTCGATGGTGTCTTCCAGCCGGTTAAGCCCGACCAGAATTTGGATGACGTAGCGTGCCGCATCGTGGGAACCGGGTGCGGCTTTGAGCCAAGCCCGGGCCGTAGTCAGCGCAGTGTCTCCGTCACGCGAACGCAGCGCGAACTCGGTCGCCCGTTCATAGGCTTGCGGATCGTCGGTGATGCGGGCCAGATTGAGCATCAGCGCATGCGCTTGCACAAAGTCTTCGGCCTGGCTGCTTAGCTCGGCGAGCAGCCCTTGGTAGAAGGCCTGCGCGGTCTCGGCCGGCTGCACCTGGGATTTGGCCTGTGGCGTGGCCGCACATCCGGCGCTGGTGGTCAACAGCGCTGCCATACAGGCTGCGATAGTCGGTTTAAACAGGGCGATACAAACGGAGTGCAGTGGCTGTACGGAGGGGTGTAAACGCATCATCCCATCATAATCTGAGGTACCCCGCAACCGCGCCCCATGCCCGAACTACCCGAAGTTGAAGTCACCCGCCTGGGTTTTGCGTCCGCGATTGCCGGTGCGCGGATTGTGGCGGTCCGTATGGGCAAGCCCTTGCGCTGGCCTTTGGCTTGTGATCCGGCCAGTTTGTGCGGCCAGCAGGTGCACGCGGTACGCCGCCGGGGCAAATACCTCTTGCTGGATTTGGACCGGGGCATATTGATACTGCATCTGGGCATGTCGGGCAGCCTGACCTTCACTGCGCAGCCCGGCGAGCCGGGCAAGCATGACCACTTTGATTTGCGCACCAGCGCAGGGGTCTTGCGTCTGCATGACCCCCGCCGATTTGGCGCGGCGGTATGGGTGCCTGGCGAAGACAGCCCGCAGGCCCGCAAGCTGCTGGGACACCTGGGGGTGGAGCCGCTGGACGCGGGTTTCGATCCGGCCGCTTTTTGTGCCGCCATGCGCCAGCGCACTGCGCCGGTCAAGCAGGTGCTTTTGGCGGGGGAAGTGGTGGTGGGGGTGGGCAATATTTATGCGTCGGAAGCTTTGTTTCAGGCCGGTATCCGGCCGACCACCCGCGCTGCGCGCCTGAGCCGCCCGCGTCTGACGCGCCTGCACCATGCGGTGCGCGATGTGCTGACCCGTGCAGTCGCCAAGGGCGGCAGTACCCTGCGTGATTTTTCGAATACGCAGGGTGAGTCCGGCTACTTCCAGCTCGAGGCCATGGTCTACGGGCGCGCGGGGCAGCCCTGCAAGGTCTGCGGCACACCTATTCGCAGCATCCGCCAGGGCCAGCGCGCCACCTTCTTCTGCCCCCAGTGCCAAAAAGCGTGAAGGCGCAGCCTTTTGGCATAGCCCGGCGGGTCTGCGATTGGCAGGCTGCCCACGGGCGCCATGACCTGCCCTGGCAGAACACCCGTGACCCCTACCGCGTCTGGGTGTCCGAAATCATGTTGCAGCAAACCCAGGTGCGCACGGTCATCGGCTATTTCGCGCGGTTTATGGCGCGGTTTCCATCGGTCAGCGCATTGGCCGCCGCCAGCCAGGACGATGTACTGGCTTTGTGGAGCGGCCTGGGCTATTACAGCCGTGCACGCAATTTGCACGCGTGCGCGCAGGCTGTGGTGCAGGCGCATGGCGGCGAGTTCCCCGGCAGTGCGGCGCAACTGGCAACCCTGCCCGGCATAGGGCGGTCTACGGCTGCAGCGATTGCTTCTTTGTGTTTTGACGAGCGGGTAGCGATTCTGGACGCCAATGTGCGCCGTGTCCTCAGCCGGGCTTTGGGATTTGCTGCCGATCTGGCCCAGGCTGCCAACAACCGTGCCCTGTGGGATGCCGCGCAAGCCTTGTTGCCACCCCAGGGTGCGCCGGCCCCCGCAGGCTTTTCGATGCAGCGCTACACCCAGGGCGTGATGGATCTGGGTGCCACCGTGTGCCTGCCACGCCAGACCCGCTGCGGCACCTGTCCGCTGGGCGACCTGTGTGTGGCGCGCGCCCAGGACCGGGTGCAGGATTACCCGCTGCGCACCCGCACGCTCAAGCGCAGCGCCCAGCAAATATGGCTGGTGTGGCTATCGGACGCAAGCGGCGCAGTCTGGCTGGACAAGCGACCCACGCCAGGTGTCTGGGCGGGTTTGTATTGCCTGCCGCTGTTTGACAGTGAGCTCGGTTTGTTGGCCGCTTTAGCCGGTGTGCCGCACATCTCAGCGCCGCAGCCCTTGCCGACTTTTGTGCATGTGCTGACCCACAAAGATCTGCATATCCATCCCTGGCGCGCGCAGCTCGTCGGCGAGTCCGCTCAGGCTGGACCCGCCGTTTTGTCTTCCGGTGCGTGGGTCGCCGCAGACCGTTGGCCTGCTCTGGGACTTCCTGCGCCGGTTCGGCGTTTGTTGCAGGAGGGCTGAGGGGCTCAGGCGTCCAGCTCGCGGTGGCGTTTGAGTGTGACCCAGTGGGCGTTCGCCTGTGCGCTGAAAAGCGCCGTGAGCTGCTCCACCAGAAACACCGAGCGGTGCTGGCCGCCGGTGCAGCCTATGGCCACGGTCACGTAGCTGCGCTGGTCGCGCGCCATAGGCTCCAGCCATTGCTGCAAAAACTGGGCGATGCCTTGCTGCATGGTTTGCACCTCGACCTGCGCGCGCAGGAAGTCGGCCACGGGCGGGTCGCGTCCGGTGAGGTCCCGCAAGGCGGGCTCGTAATGCGGGTTGGGCAGCATGCGCACGTCAAACACGTAGTCGGCGTCCACCGGGACGCCGCGCTTGAAGGCAAAGGACTCAAACACCAGCGTCATTTGTGTGGTGGGCGTGCGTGTGAGTTCTTTGATATAGGCCTGCAGCCGCACCGAGCGGATGGTGCTGGTGTCGACGATGTGGGACTCGGCGCGGATGTCCTGCAAGAGCTCGCGCTCCAGATCAATGGACTGCACCAGATCGCGACGCAGTTCCTCGCCGCCCAGATCCGCGGTGCTGGGCCGCGCCTGTGCCAGCGGATGTTTACGCCGGGTCTCGGAGTAGCGGCGCACCAGGGTGCTGGTCGAGGCATCCAGAAAAATCGCCCGGACGTGGTGCCCCTGTTGGCGCAGCGCCTGCAGTTGCTGGCTGACGAGTTGCAAGGAGGCACCGCTGCGCGCGTCCGTGGCAATCGCCACATGGCTGGCTTGCTGCTGGTGTTCAAGTGCCACAAAGTCCTGCAGCAGCTCGGGCGGCAGGTTGTCCACGCAGTAATAGCCTATGTCTTCGAGGGCATGCAAGGCCACGGATTTGCCTGAGCCCGACATGCCGGTGATGATCACAATATCCATGGCTATTCCTGGTGGGTGGCGCGCAGCATTTCGCGGGCGTGGGCCAGGGTGGTGGGGGTCACGGCTTCGCCACCCAGCATGCGCGCGATTTCCTGAACGCGCGCATCATCTTCCACGTTTGTGACACTGCTGTGTGGCCCGTCCGCCTGCGTGCTTTTGGCTACCACCAGATGCTGGTTGGCACAGGCTGCCACTTGCGGCAGATGCGTGACCGCCAGCACCTGGCGGTCTGCGCCCAGTTTGTGCATCAGCCGCCCTACGGTGTGCGCCACCGCTCCGCCTATGCCCGAGTCCACTTCGTCAAAAACCAGCGTGGGTGCGCTGCCAAGTTGGCTGGTCGTCACCGCAATCGCCAGGGCGATGCGCGAGAGTTCGCCGCCGGAGGCTACTTTGCCCACGGGGCGCGGTGTGCTGCCTGCATGCCCGGCGACCAAAAACTGCACCTCCTCCCAGCCGCTTTCCATGGCCTGGGCCGCACGGTCCAGCGCCACCGCAAACTGGCCGCCGCGCATGCCCAGGTCCTGCATGGCTGCGGTGACGGCTTGCGCCAGCAGCGGGGCCGCTTTGGCGCGGGCTTTGGAGATGCTGCGGGCCTCGGCCTCATAGGCTGCGCCTGTTGCGTTGACGGCTGCCAGCAAGGCCTCGAGGTCGCTGGCGGCGTCCAGCTGCGCCAGCTGCTGCTTCCATTGCTGGCAGGTGGCAAACAGGTTTGCAGGTGGCTGCTTGTAGCGGCGCGCCAGCGAGACCCACAAGGCCATGCGTTCGTCCAGCGCCTGCAGCCGCAGGGGATCCAGGTCGACATGGCGCAGGTAGGCGCGCAGGGTGCGCACGCATTCTTCGGCTTGCGCCAGCGCGGCATGGAGCATCTGTACCGGTTCACTAAAGCGGGATTCGATGCCTTGTTGTGGCTCCAACGCGGTGCAGGCCGCGTTCAGCCGGTCAAGCGCCCCGCCATCGTCGCCATCCAGCGTCTCCAGCGCACGGCCTGCCGCATCCAGCAGTGCCTGCCCGTTGGAGAGGCGTGCATGCTCGGTGTTGAGGCTGTCCCACTCATCGGCCAAGGGTTGGAGTTTGTCAACTTCGCTTATCTGCCAGAGTAGCTTGTCGCGCTGATCCTGCAGGCTGCTTTGTGCGGCCAGTGCATCGGCGTGCCGACGGCGGGCTTCTTGCCAAGCATGCCAGCAGCGCGCCAGCGCCGCTGTGGAGATGCCAGCATAGGCATCCAGCAGAGCGCGCACGGCTGCGGGGCGCGTCAGGCTTTGCCAGGCGTGCTGGCCATGGATATCGAGCAGCAATTCGCCCAACGCGCGCAGCTGTTGTGCGGTGGCCGGGCTGCCGTTGACCCAGGCCCGGCTTTTGCCGCCCAGATCCACGCTGCGGCGCAGGAGCAGGGCTTCGTCCTGCGTGAAACCCTGGTCGGCCAGCCAGGCATCGACCTGCGGCGTGCCATCAAACTCTGCGCTGACTTCTGTGCGTTGCGCGCCCTCGCGGATCAGGCCGACATCGGCGCGCGCGCCGGTGACCAATTGCAAAGCGTCAATCAAGATGGATTTGCCGGCACCCGTTTCGCCGGTGAGCGCGGTGTACGCGGTGGCCAGCTCTAGCTCCAGTTCGTGCACGATGACAAAGTCGCGCAGCACCATGCGTCGCAAAGCCATGGCTCAGACCACCCCTTCGTTCCAGTGCAATTTGTTGCGCAAAGTGTCAAAGAAGGTCCAACCACGCGGATGCAAAAAGCGCACCGCGTGGCGCGAGCGGCTGACTTCGATGCGGTCGCCGTGCAGCAGCGCAGCCAAGGACTGCATATCAAAATTGGCGCTGGCGTCACGCCCGGCGACCAGTTCGACCACGATCTCGGCGCTGTCGTCGAGCACCAGTGGGCGGTTGGAGAGGGTGTGCGGCGCAATCGGCACCATCACCCAGGCCCGGGTGGCCGGGTGAATCATCGGCCCACCAGCCGACAGCGCATAGGCGGTGGAGCCCGTGGGGGTGGCGATGATCAGCCCGTCGGCCCGTTGCTTGGCCACAAAATGGCCGTTGACCTCGACCCGCAGCTCCACCATGCCCGAGGTCGCGCCCCGGTTCACCACCACATCGTTCATGGCCAGCGCCGAGAACACGCAGACCGCGTCGCGAACCACGCGGGCCTGGATCAGGCTGCGCCGCTCTTCCACATAGTCTCCGGCCAGTATGGGTGCCAATATGGTTTTGAAGTGGTCCAGCGCGATGTCGGTGATAAAGCCCAGCCGTCCCTGGTTGATGCCGATCAGTGGCACATCAAATTCAGCCATGCGCCGGCCCATGCCCAGCATGGTGCCGTCGCCGCCCAGCACCACGCACACGTCGCAGCCTGTGCCCAACGCATCCACGCCCAGCGCCGGGTAATGCGGGTGGTCCAGATTGGCGGCGGTGGCAGCTTCTAAAACCACCTCGCAGCCGCATTGCTCCAAAAAAGACGCCACATCCGCCAGAAGCGCGCGCGAATCATCCAGTGCCGCCAGGCCCGCAACCGGGAACTTGCCCACGAGTGCGGCACGCCGGAAACAGGGGGATTTGGAGGGGGTCATGCTGAAATTACATCACTAAAATGATTTCATGCTTGACGATCGTTCCCGGATGCTGCTCAAAGCGCTTGTTGAGCGCTACATCGCTGACGGGCAACCGGTGGGCAGCCGCACCTTGTCCAAGGCCACCGGCCTGGAGTTGTCACCCGCCACCATCCGCAACGTGATGGCCGATCTGGAAGAGCTGGGCCTGATCGTCAGCCCCCACACTTCTGCTGGTCGCATTCCTACGGCGCGGGGTTATCGCTTGTTTGTGGACACCATGCTCACCGTCCAGCCCCAGCGCTTCGGGCAGCAGACGCTGGCCCCCGACCAGCCGCAAAAAGTGCTGTCCAATGCCGCGCAGCTCTTGTCCAGCCTGTCGCAGTTTGTGGGCGTGGTGATGGCACCGCGACGCAGCTCGGTATTCCGGCACATTGAGTTTTTGCGCTTGTCGGAAAAGCGGGTGCTGGTCATCATCGTGACGCCTGAGGGCGATGTGCAAAACCGGGTTCTTTTCACCAGCGTGGACCATACCCAGGCCCAGCTGGCCGAGGCGGCTAACTTTTTGAACAGCCACTACATGGGCATGGACATGGATCAGGTGCGCGAGATGCTCAAGCACGAAGTCGAAACCCTGCGCACCGAAATTGCGGCTCTGATGCAAGCGGCGGTACACGCCAGTTCCGAGGCTATCGCCGAGTCGCAGGACGACATCGTGATTGCTGGAGAGCGCAACCTGCTCTCGGTGGCCGACTTTTCCAGCAATATGGGGCAGCTGCGCCGGGCTTTTGACCTGTTTGAGCAAAAGGCCCAGATCATGCGGCTGCTCGATACTGCGGGGCAGGCCGAGGGCGTGCGCATCTTCATTGGGGGCGAGAGCCAGACTGTGCCATTTGAAGAGCTTTCCGTGGTGAGTGCGCCCTATGAAGTCGACGGCCGGGTCGTGGGGACCCTGGGTGTGATTGGTCCCACGCGCATGCCCTACGACCGCATGATTCAAATCGTGGACATCACCTCGCGCTTGGTGACCAACGCGCTCAGTCAGTCCAAGTAATTTTCGTTTTCGCTGCTGCGTGAGCCTGGCGTGGCCTGGCCTTCGGCGGGGTCGGGTGAATCGCATATCATTTTCCGCATCCGTTGGAACGGGATCCGCGTTCTCGCACAGACGAGAAAGGCATAGGTCCTGGACACATTATTTCTAGAAAGGACTCGCATGAATACCTCAGCCAATAGCCATTTGGCATCCCACCACCAAGCCGAACCCGGCTTGATGCGTGCCATGTTCACCGTGCCCCATTCAAGCGCCTTTCATCGCTGGGTTCAGGCGGTGAATTTTTGGATTTTTGTCTCCTGCTTGTCCCTGGCGCTGGAGACCGTGGAGCCATGGGCCACCACCTATGCGCAAGCCTTTCAGGTGGTCGAGTTGTGCGCGGTGGCATTTTTTACCGTGGATTACTTGGCCAACGTGTATTTCGCGGCGAACCGTTTGGCCTACATATTCAGTTTCTGGGGCCTGGTGGACCTGATATCCATCCTGCCGAGTTATTTGATGCTGCTGAACCTCTCGGCCTTGAAAGGCGGAAAAGCCTTGCGGGTGGTTCGGGTGGTGCGGGTGCTGCGGGTGCTCAAAATGGTCAAGATGGCGGCGCAAAGCCTGGCTTTGGGTGACAAAGCCCAGCGCACATCGATCTCCACGAATTTGCGCATTTACTTTATTGCCTTGTTTTCGGTGGTCATGATTTCCAGCTCGCTGATGTATTACACCGAAGGCGTCTTGTACTCGCCCGAACATATTGCAGAAGGCCAGGCTGCTCTCGATGAAAAGCTCAAAGTCCAACCCCTTCCCGCTGACGCTCCACCGGAGGCGGCCAAGTTTTTGCCGGTAGACCCTGTGAGCGGAAATACCATTGGCGAAGACAAACGATTCTTCACCTCGATTCCTGCGGCCATGTGGTGGTCTGTGGTGACGCTGACCACCACCGGCTATGGCGACATGTACCCGGTGACTTTTTGGGGCCGGGTGATCGCAGGCACCACCATGTTCTGCGGCTTGGTTTTGTTCGGCTTATTGATGAATATCGTTGGCAAGACCTTGATGGTCGCGCTCTTTGGTGAATCGGAGGAAGAGATTCGCCACCATGTTGCGCCGGCCGCTTCGCGCGACCATCTCGTGAACACCTTGCTGGAGCTGAACCTGGTAAGCCCGGACCAAGCGGCCCACATGCGCGCCTTGGGCGAGCACGAATTCAACAGTCTGATGGGCCGGTTAAAAACATAAGCCCGAAGTGAGCGCCGCAGGGCGCACACGAAAAAGGCAGGCCTAGCTTGCCTTTTTTTCTGCCTGCACTTGCGCTGCAATGGCCTCGACTTGCTCGTCTGTGATGCCATAGCGCATTTGAAGCGACTTGAGTTTGAGCTGTTCTTCTTCTGTGACAACGCCGTCGGCCAAGACCTCTCGTACTTCCATTTCATACAGGGCTTCGCGCCGCTGCACCTGCGCGGTGTAGGCGGTGGCTACGACACCGGTCAGGATTGCCGCCAGCGCAATGGCCAAAATTTGCGTGACGACCACCAAAATCACGCCGAACAAGGACACGGGGTCGACATTTCCCCAGCCGGAAATAATGGTCAGCACAAACCAGTGCATGGCCGCCGGGATGGACGGAAACACCTCCGGTTGGTCTGGGCCCTCAATGATGTAAATCAGGCTGGAAAACAGCAGACAGCTGATGAACAACAGAAAAAATGCCGAAGAAAAAGAGTCTTTTTCGGAGCGGATGGCTTCAAACATATCGTCCATCGCGCTGTTGTAGCGCGACAGTTTGAAAATCCGCAAGAGCCGGAACATCCGCAATACGCGCAGGTCGGCACCGGGCAAGATGAGCTGGAGATAGAACGGCACCGTACTGAAAAAGTCCACCAGTCCGAAAGGACTGAAGATGTAGTCTTTGCGGCCTTGCCAAGCGCTGCCCGGCCCGGGGTCGTATTTCATGCCGCAGGACCAGACCCGCAGCACAAACTCCACGCTGAAGACCATGACGCTGACCAAGTCGAAATAGTGGAAGTAGACCTCGTAGGCCTCGTGCAGCTCATGCACCGACTCCAAAATAATAGCCAGCACGTTGGCCACCACCAGAACCGCAATGAAAATCTCGCACGCCCGGCTTTTGCTATCGGCAACAGAGCCGTCCAGAATTTCGTAGGTGCGGCGTTGTAGGCGCTGCAGCGGTGAGAGTTGAAGGGCTGTCATGGTTGTTTACTTGGGCATACCAATTTTGGCTTCGTCCATGGCGGCTTGCACCTGGGCATCGGACAGCCGGTATTTCATCTGCAGGACCCGCAGCGACTCGCGCTCGGCATCGCTGACAACGCCGTCAGC
>CANFHZ010000044.1 GCA_947446885.1 Comamonadaceae bacterium | reverse complement strand
GTGCGGGAAGACCTGAGCACCGGCAACCCGCTGTTCAAGGTGCTGGACCATTACTGCAAGGTCGATTGGCAGGCACTGAGCCTGGAGCCACAGGGCTTCGCCATCGCGCGCGTGCCTGGCTTGCGCTTTTCCGCCCTGCCCCTGATCAGCAACGCGCCGCCGTATTCACCGCACCGCGACAAGCCGCAGGATGGCGACAACATCGGCCTGTCGGTGAGCGACGCGGCCAGCGGCAAGACCCTGTTTTACGCACCTGGTCTCGGCCGCATGGAGCCGCATGTGTGGCAGGCCATGCAGGTCAGCGATTGCGTGCTGGTGGACGGCACGCTGTGGACCGATGACGAGATGATCGCGCTGGGCGCATCCAAGAAAACCTCGCGCTCCATGGGCCACATGCCGCAAAGCGGACCCGACGGCATGATCGAGTGGTTGGACAAGCTTCCCGCCAAGGTGCGCAAAATCCTGATCCACATCAACAACACCAACCCCATTCTCGATGCCAGCAGCCCGCAGCGCCAAACGCTGGCGCAGCACGGCATCGAAGTGGCCTTTGACGGCATGGAGATCTCGCTGTGATAGACAACATTCTGAACGAAGCCAAAGCCGACACCCGCACGCCGTGGAGCGCTGCCGAGTTCGAAACCCTGCTGCGCGGCAAGAGCACCAGCTACCACATCCACCACCCTTTCCACGTGATGATGGCGCAGGGCAAACTCAATGCGGCCCAGTTGCGCGGCTGGGTGGCCAACCGCTTTTATTACCAAATCTCCATCCCGGTCAAAGACGCAGCCATTCTGTCCAACTGCGATGACCGCGAGATCCGGCGCGAATGGATTTTGCGCATCCTGGACCACGATGGTTTTGAGCTCAACGGCATCAGCGACCCGGGCGGCATCGAAGCCTGGATTCAACTCGGCCACGCGGTGGGCTTGAGCCGGGACGATGTCACCTCGCTGCGTTTCGTGGCCCCGGCCAGCCGCTTTGCGGTGGACGCGTATGTGAACTTCGCGCGCCAGCGGCCCTGGCAGGAAGCCGTGGCCTCCAGCCTGACTGAGCTGTTTGCGCCGCATATCCACCAGCAACGCATCGACACATGGCCCGAGCAATATCCTTGGGTCGATACCGCTGGCCTGCTGTACTTCAAAAACCGCCTGACCCAGGCGCGCCGCGATGTGGCGCATGGCCTGAAGTTCACACTGGACTACTTCAGCCAGACCCGCGCCCTGCAAGAGCGCGCGCTGGAGATTTTGCAGTTCAAGTTGAACGTGCTGTGGGCCTTGGCCGATGCCATCATGCTCGACCAGTGCCGGGTGGAAATCACCGGGCCCAAAGCACCATGAGCGACGATCTGGCACGCCTGCAGACCACGCCGCGCGTGGCACCCATGTTCCGCCTGCAATGGGAAGAAGTGCAGCAATCCTGGGTGTTGCTCTACCCGGAAGGCATGGTCAAACTCAACGGCAGCGCCGGTGAAATCATGCAGCGCATAGACGGCAAGAAAACGGTTGCTGCACTCATTGCCGAACTGGAAACCGCATTTGAAGCCACCGGCCTGCAATCCGACGTGCTGGCATTTTTAGACATCGCCATTGCCCAAGGATGGGTTAAACCATGACGACCGATACGCAAACCCCCGCCACCATTGGCCCGCCCCTGTGGCTGCTGGCCGAAGTGACCTACGCCTGCCCGCTGCACTGCGTGTTTTGCTTCAACCCGGTGGACTACGCGCACAGCGGCCCTGAACTCAGCACCGCCGAGTGGATCCGCGTGCTGGGGGAGGCGCGCGCGGCGGGCAGCGTGCAATGCGGCTTCTCGGGTGGTGAACCGCTGGTGCGCGACGACCTGGAAATTCTGGTGGCCGAGGCGCACCGCCTGGGCTTCTATACCAACCTCTTGACCTCGGGCATAGGCTTTACGCCTGAACGTGCCAAAGCACTCAAAGACGCGGGACTAGACCATGTGCAGCTCTCGTTCCAGGACTCGACCCGCGAGCTCAATGACTTTTTGTCGCATACCAAAACCTTTGCACTCAAACGCAAAGCCGCCGACCTGATCCAGGCCAATGGCTGGCCCATGGTGCTCAACTGCGTGGTGCACCGGCTCAACATCGACTACATCGACAAAATCATCGAACTCGCTGTTGAGTTGGGTGCGGAGTACCTGGAACTGGCCAACAGCCAGTATTACTCCTGGGCGCAAATCAACCGTGACGGCCTGATGCCCAGCCGCGAGCAGTTGGAGCGTGCCGAGCGCATCACGGCGGAATACCGCGAGAAGTTGGGCGACAAACTGCGCATCTTCTTCGTGGTGCCCGACTACTACGAAACCCGCCCCAAGAAATGCATGAACGGCTGGGGCAATATTTTTCTGACCATCACTCCGGACGGCTCGGCCCTGCCCTGCCACACGGCCAAAATGATCAAGCACCTGGACTTCCCCAGTGTGAAGACCATGGATGTGAAAAGCATCTGGTACGACTCCCATGCCTTCAACCACTACCGTGGCGACGCGTGGATGAAAGAGCCCTGCAAAACCTGCCCCGAAAAAGCCAAAGACCTGGGCGGCTGCCGCTGCCAGGCGCTGATGCTCACCGGCGACGCGGCCAATGCGGATCCGGTTTGTGACAAGTCCGAACACCACCAGGTGGTACTTGACGCGGTCGCTCTGGCGCAGATTCCGGATGCGCAGCGCGTGCAAACCAAGCCGCTGATATTCCGCGACCCGATCAATTCGCGCAAGCTCAGCCCAACGCCCCAGGACACTACGCCGGCCTGAGGCCTGGTCCGGGGTGCTTTAAGCCACCATTTCGTGCAGCCGGGCCAGGCTGGCGAGGTTGTGCGCGGGCATGAAGCGGTACACCAGGGGCGCGGCGGCTTGCATGGCTTCGGACTGCGGAATTTGCACCGTGGGATGTAACCAAGCAATGCGCGCGCCGCGCGCACGAATAGCGGCCAGCGCGGCGGGCAAGGTCTCAGGCGGGTCGGTGTCATAGCCATCGCTGAAGACCAGCACCACATCACCCCGGCGCAACCAGCGCCCCAAATGCAGCTGCGCCGCCTCGTGCACGCAACTGCCGATGCGGGTGCCACCGCCAAAACCGAAGGTGACGGCGTTGACTTTTTCCTGCACCCGGTCGCTGCGCTGCTTCATGAGCGGCGTGACTTCGGCCAGCCGGGTGTGGAATACAAAGGCGCGGGCATCCAGCACCTCCACAAAGGCGCGACACAGGCGCAAAAAAAACTGGGCATGGACTTCCATGGAACG
This sequence comes from Comamonadaceae bacterium, assembly GCA_947446885.1. Classification (GTDB taxonomy): domain Bacteria; phylum Pseudomonadota; class Gammaproteobacteria; order Burkholderiales; family Burkholderiaceae_C; genus Allorhodoferax. Next base: position 17,413 of record CANFHZ010000044.1, on the reverse strand, counting down.
GCTCACATCGACCAGCACCGCCACCCGGGGGGTGCGGCGGCGCGCACGGGCCCGGCGCAGGGCAATCAACTCACCGCCCGTGGCCAAAGCGCTGCGCATGGAGCGGCGCAGGTGGATGGTGCCCACCCGCGGGTCGTGCCGGCTGCGCCGGGTGAGCTGGCTGCGCAGGCGGCGCTTGAGCGCGACCACCAGCGGTTCAAAACGGTCCAGATCGCCTGGCAGCCAATCGGCAAAGTCCCGCTCGTCGGGCGCCGCGCTGCGGCTGGCACCCGCCTGGGCCTGCTGGGCGCCCGAGCCTTCGGCGTCCCCTGCAGCCGCATCGTCGGCCAGCCCCAGGCTGGGCTGGGCCGCGCCGGGCGGGGTGTTGGACATGGACTGCGCCATGTCCTGGTGCATCTGCTGCACCAGTTCTTTGAGGTTGCGGGGCTTCTGCTGCAAACCCGAGGTTCGGGTGGTACCGCGCACCTTGTGGGGAAACCAGAAGGCCTGGTGCAGCTCTGGGTATTTGACCCACTGCTTGTGGCTGCCTGTTGCGATCGCGCGCCACAGCGATTCGGCACGTGCCCACTGCGCCAGCGGCAGCGCTGCGGCCGCTTGCAGCATCAGACTCACCTCGGCATAGCCCAGTGCAAAACCATGTGTGCGCAGGTAATGCGCAAAGTCTGCCAGCTGGGCACGCGGGTCGGTCGCAGCTTGCATGCGCACCTGCGCCTTACTTCATGCCACCGGCCACGCCCACGTCCTGCCCGATGCGCGGCCCGTCGATCAGCTTGCCCACACGCTCGGGCGTGAGCGCCCAGCGGTCGTTACGGGTCTTGAGTAAAGCCGCCAGCGAGGGGGCGAGTTGCGCCGGATCCATAGGCAATTCGGTCAGGCCCAGCTTGAACAGCACGCGTACCCAATCCAGGGTCTCGGCGATACCCGGGGTTTTGTCCAGGTCTTCGCGGCGCAGGCGCTGCACAAAGGCTACGGCCTCTTCCACCAGGCGGCTGTGCGCCTCGGGAACCAGGGTGCGCACGATGTGCATCTCCCGCGCCAAACTGGGAAAGTCCAGGTAATGGAAGAGGCAGCGTCGGCGCAGCGCATCCGACAAATCACGGGTGCCGTTGCTGGTCAAGATCACCAGCGGCTTGCTGCGCGCGGTCAAGGTTCCCAGCTCGGGAATGCTGATCTGGAACTCGGAGAGCATCTCCAGCAAAAAGGCCTCGAAAGCCTCATCCGCGCGGTCAATTTCATCGATCAGCAAGACGCAAGGCTCGGGGCTGCGAATCGCTTGCAGCAGCGGCCGCTCCAGCAAAAATTCCTCGGAAAACAAATTGCCGCGCAAGGCGTGCTTGTCTGTGCCACCACTGGCTTCGCTCAAACGGATCTCCAGCAACTGGCGGCTGTAGTTCCACTCGTACACCGCCTGCCCCAAATCCAAGCCCTCGTAGCACTGCAAGCGCAAAAGCGGACGATTCAATGCCCGGGCGCAGGCTGCGGCGACAGCGGTTTTACCGACCCCGGCTTCACCCTCTAGCAACACCGGACGCTCTAAGGACAGCGCCATCCAGATCAGGCTGGCGACGTCCTCATCGGCGATGTAGCCCGCAGTAAACAGCTTTTCGCGCAGCCCCTGCGGACTGGGCGGCAGAGCAGTCTCGCTCATGCGCCGGGTTTTTTGCCGAACAGACCGGCAAAGAAATTCTTGATCAGCGCCCAGACCAGGCCCAGGGCATTGAACTCGGTGGCCACCACCGGTGCAGCCGCGGCGGGCGCAGGACTTGGAGCGGGCGCGGCGGCGCCATCACTTCCAGTTTGCGCGGCTGCGGAATGGTCCGCCGGTGCGGCCTGCGCCGCTTGCAAAGCCTGGGCTTTTTGCGAGAACACGTCGGCGAACTGGGCCAGGATCATGTCGGAGACCGAATTCATCATGCGCCCGCCGAACTGGGCGAACTTGCCATTGACGATGACCGCCGCATGACCGGCCAGCACGCAGTGACCACCCTCACCGGGCAGCAGCTGCGCGGTCAATTCCATGGACGCGGAAGAGCCGCCCTTATCCGCCCCTTTGCCCAGCATCTTCAGGGTGTGGCTGGCGGCGTCCAGCGTGAGGATTTCAATCGTGCCGGCGAAGGCCGCAACGGCCGGGCCAACTTTGACGCGCACGCTGCCCATGAAATGGGTGGCGTCCACATCTTCGGTGATCTGGGCACCGGGCATGCAAGTGGCGAGCGCATGCATGTCGGACAACACGGCCCAGGCTGCGGGCATAGCGGCTGCAACCGGGTACTGCTTTTCTATCGTGACTTCCATGAGAACCTTCCGGGGGACATAAGTAAAAAGGGCTGGTGCACTTGCGTGCACCGGCCCCGGAGATGTTAGGTAGACGCGATCAGGTGTTCATACCTGATTTTTTCAACTGCTGCCAGACGCGGTAGGCGGTGTGCGGCATATTGAAGTGCGTGACACCGAGGTGGGCAAAGGCGTCGACCATGGCGCTGGTGAAGGTGGGAATACTGCCCACATGGGGCGACTCGGCCACGCCTTTAGCACCGATGGGGTGGTGCGGCGAGGGGGTGACCGTGTGGTCGGTTTCCCAGTGCGGCGTTTCCACGGCGGTGGGCAGGAAGTAATCCATCAGCGAATTGCCCTGGATGTTGCCCTGCTTGTCAAAAGACAACAACTGGCCCATGGCAACCGCAAAACCTTCGGTCAGGCCGCCGTGGATCTGGCCCTCGATGATCATGGGGTTGATGCGGGTGCCGCAATCGTCCAGCGCATAGAAGCGGCGGATTTTGGTCTCGCCCGTGCCCTTGTCGATATCCACCACGCAGAGGTAAATGCCAAAGGGGAAGGTGAAGTTGGGCGGGTCGTAGTAGTGCACGGCCTCCAAGCCAGGCTCCAGGCCGGGAGGCGGGCTGTTGTAAGCCGCCCAGGCGATCTGGGTCATGGTCTTGAACTTGGCGTCATCGCCACGGACTTTGAAGCGGTCGATTTCCCATTCCAGATCGGCCTCGCTGACCTCCATCAGATGCGCAGCAATCTTCTTGGCCTTTGCGTGGATCTTCCGTGCGGCCATGGCGATGGCAGCACCGGCCACCGGCGTGGAGCGCGAACCGTAGGTACCCAAACCATAGGGCGCGGTGCTGGTATCGCCTTCTTCGACCTGGATGATTTCCGAGGAAATACCCAGCTCAGTGGCGATGATTTGCGCGTAGGTGGTCTGGTGGCCTTGGCCTTGCGAAATAGTGCCCATGCGCGCAATCGCACTGCCCGTGGGGTGGACGCGGATTTCGCAGGAGTCGAACATGCCAACACCCAGAATGTCGCAGATCTTGCTCGGTCCGGCACCCACCACTTCGGTGAAGGTCACCAGGCCGATGCCCATCAGGGTCGGGCAGTTCGGGTCGGCGCGCTTGGCTGCCTGCTCGGCGCGCAGACCTTTGTAGTCCACCGCGTCCAGCACCTTGTCCAACGCGGTTTGGTAGTCACCCGAGTCGTAGTCAAAGCCCAGCGCAGAGTGGTAGGGGAACTGTTCGCGCTTGATGAAGTTTTTGGCGCGGATCTCGGCCTTGTCCATGCCCAGCTTTTGCGCCAGCACGTCGACCATGCGTTCCACCAGGTAGACCGCTTCGGTCACGCGGAAGGAACAGCGGTAGGCCACGCCGCCCGGTGCCTTGTTGGTGTACACGCCATCAACCTTGCAATAGGCGTTGGCGATGTCGTAGCTGCCGGTGCAGATGTGGAACATGCCGGCCGGGAATTTGCTCGGGTCGGCACAGGCGTCGAACGCGCCGTGGTCGGCAATCACATTGGTGCGCAATGCGAGGATCTTGCCGTCGGCCGTGGCCGCCAGCTCGCCGGTCATGTGGTAGTCGCGGGCAAAGCCGGTGGAAGACAAATTCTCGATGCGGTCTTCCACCCACTTGACCGGGCGGCCCAGCACGATGGAGGCCACGATGGCGCAGACATAACCAGGGTAAATCGGCACCTTGTTGCCAAAGCCGCCGCCGATGTCGGGCGAGACGATGCGCACCTTGGACTCCGGAATGCCCGAGAGCATGGACACCACGGTGCGCACGATGTGCGGCGCCTGGCTGGTGAGGTAGGTGGTGAGTTCGCCGCGGATCGGGTCAAACGATGCCACCGCGCCGCAGGTCTCCAGCGGGCAGGGGTGCACGCGCGGATAGTGCATGTCTTGCGACACCGTGACCGCCGCACCGGCAAACACCGCGTCGGTGGCGGCTTTGTCGCCAGCTTCCCAGGTGAAGATGTGGTTGTGGTGGTAGCGCTTGCCGTGCGCGCCTTCGGTTTTGCCGGCCAGGTCTTCACGCAGTACCGGCGCGCCGGGTTTGAGCGCCTCAAAGGGGTCGACCACGGCTTCGAGTTCTTCGTATTCGACTTCGACCGCTTCGACACCATCAGCGGCGCTGTAGCGGTCTTCGGCGATCACCACGGCCACTTCCTGCATCTGGAAGTGGACTTTTTCATCGGCCAGTACGGCTTGCACATCACCGGCCAGCGTGGGCATCCAATGCAGTTTGAGCGGCTTGAGGTCATCCGCGGTCAGAACGGCGATCACGCCGGGGATCTTGAGCGCGGCTTCTTTGTTGATGCGCTTGATGCGCGCATGCGCCACCGAGGCACGCACGATGTCCATGTGCACCATACCGGGCAGTTTGATGTCATCGACGTAATTGCCCTTGCCTTGGATAAAGCGGGCGTCTTCTTTGCGCAGGCGGGCGTCGCCCATGCCCATCAGGGCTTTTTCGCGGTCACTCAGGGGTGCATTCATCAGAGTCTCCTTCGTGTGCTGTCAGGCCGTTGCGGTCTGGGATTGTTGGAGTGTGGCAGCCGCGTGCAACACGGCTTTAACGATGTTTTGGTAACCGGTGCAGCGGCACAGGTTGCCCGACATGCCCACGCGCACCTGCGCTTCGGTCGGGTTGGGGTTGTCTTGCAAAAGACGGTAGGCGCGCATCAACATGCCGGGTGTGCAAAAACCGCATTGCAGGCCGTGCTCTTTGTAAAAGCCTTCTTGCAGCGCGTGCAACACGCCGCCGTTGGCCAGGCCTTCGACGGTTTTGACTTCGCTGCCCTCGCACTGCACCGTCAGGTGGGTGCAGGACTTGACCGACTGGCCGTCGATGTCGACCGTGCAAGCGCCGCAGTGGCTGGTCTCGCAGCCGATATGGGCACCGGTCAGGTTCATTTTTTCACGCAGAAAGTGAACCAGCAAAGTGCGCGGCTCGACCGCCTCTTCAACGGCCTTGCCGTTGACCTTCAGGGATACGATTTTTTTGCTCATGGGGTCATGCTCCGGTTCAGTTTGTTCAGGCGCAACGCGCGGCGGCGGCACGGATGGCGCGCTTGGTCATCTCAGCGGCCATGGCGGTTTTGTATTCCACATCACCACGCAAATCTTCGGCAGGGTCGCAAATCGAACGCACAGCCGATGCGGCCAGGCTGATCGTGGCCTCGGTCAGCGGATGACCTACCAAGGCCGCCTCAGCAGCACGGGCGCGCAAGGCGGTCGGCGCGACATTGGTCAGGCCGATGCTGGCGTGGCTGACGACACCGCCCGACATGCGCAAGATCACAGCCGCACCGGCAGTAGCCCAGTCACCGGTTTTACGCTTGAGCTTTTGGTAGGCATAACCGGTACCGGCAGCGAAGGGGGCTACCAGGATGGCGGTCAGGATTTCGTCCTCGGCCAGCGCCGTCATGTAGGTGCCATGGAAAAAATCGACCGCCTTAACCTGGCGCGTACCTTTGGGGCCCTGCAGCTCGAAGCTGGCGTCCAGGGCCATGGCAATCGCCGGGTGGTCGTTACCAGGGTCGCCGTGGGCGATGTCGCCGCCGATGGTGCCGCGGTTGCGCACCTGGGGGTCGGCAATCAGCAGCGCCGCTTCTGGCAGCAGGGGCAGGTGTTTTTGCAGCAAGGGGGATGCAATCAGCTCGTTCTCGGTCGTCATGGCACCGATGCGGATCACGCCGCCGCTTTCGCTGATGCCGCGCAGCTCGGGAATACGGTTGATGTCAATCAGCACACCGGGCTGGGCAAAGCGCAACTTCATCATGGGCAGCAGACTGTGGCCACCGGCGAGCAGCTTGGCGTCATCGCCCAACGAGGACAGCAGGGCAATGGCCTCGCCCACGGTGCGCGGGGCGTGGTAATCGAATGCGGGTGGAATCACGGCAGCTCCTGAAATGTTTGTGGGGCCCAGGGGCAAGCCGCCCGCCCGGGTGCTGCCCACTGTAAGCGACTTTCACGCCGCCCACACTAGTACTCACCCCAATGCCCGGCCTTATTGCGGGGAGAAGCTGTACAAAATTTCAAGCCGCAGCACCATTTCGCTGCGAATGCGCCGGAATTCGCTGAATCCTACAAAAAAAGCAAATTTCCGTCCCGGTGGGCGGGCACGCCATGGTGGATACTGGCAGGTCTATGCAACCGTCCGCACAAGTCCACTGGATTGTCCGCAGCATCGGCTCGGCCTCCACCACACCCGCACTGCTGGTGCTGTTGGTCGGGGCCACCTTGGTGTGGATGGGACACATCGACCAGGTCGTTCCCGGAACCCAGAGCCTGCTGGTGGCTGTAACAGTTATCTTGGTGGCCTTGGGTTGCGCTGCGCTGGCAGCGGTTCGGCCCCAGCGGGCCGGGCTCTCGCCGCCCCACGTGATGCTGTCCATGGGTTTTGGCGGCATGCTGTTGGGGCTCATCCAGGATGTTGTTGGCGGTGGTGCCGACCGACTGGCCAGCTTGTGCACCCAGTCTGCTTCACTCAGCCTGTACGACAGCTTCTGGCTGCATGCCGCATATTTGCCTGGCATGCATCTGGGAATGCTGGCCGGCGGCTTGCTGGCAATTCCCAGCCTGCGGGTGCTGCGCCCGCATTGCGGGCGCTACCTCTGCTCCTTGTTTGCCCAAAACCTGCTGTGCTCGGCCTTTATGTTGGTCGGCATGACGGTTGGGGGACTGTGGCTGGTACGTATTCAAAGTCTGTCGTCCACTTCTACCGTGGCTGGCATGCTGGGCGGCATGTTTGTTGGAATGACCTGGGGTATGGTCGCCAGCGTCGCGGTGTACCGGCTGGTTTTCCAACTTCGCCGTGTGCCGGAGCCTGACTTCCGCGAAGCACAGTGACATGGAAAACCTGGATGTCATGGTTTTGCGAACCCTGCGCGATTGGCGCGCGGCAGGCAAACATGCGCTACTGGCAACCGTGGTGCGGACTTGGGGCTCTTCCCCCCGCCCGGTGGGCTCCATCATGGCTTTGTGCGAAGACGGTGCAGTGGTGGGTTCGGTCTCGGGCGGCTGCATTGAAGACGACTTGATCCACCGCTTCACGCAGGCCTACGCCCCCGGCTCCGGACACAGCCTGCCAAGCGGGCCGCCGGAGTGGGTGAAGTATGGGATCAGTGCCGACGAAGCCCACCGCTTCGGCCTGCCCTGCGGCGGAACCCTGGAGCTCATGCTCGAATTCGACCCCGATGCCCAGGGCTTGGCCACTCTGGTGGCAGAGCTCGACACGGGCCACTTGGTCCAGCGCAGCGTCAGGCAGCGCGATGGCCACGCGGCGCTTCAAAGCTGCAGTGCCGCAGCAGATTGCCACGTCACCGACACGCACCTGGTCAACACCTTCGGCCCGGAGTTCCGCATGCTTTTGATCGGTGCCGGGCCGCTCACCGAATGTCTGGCGAGCATGGCTTTGTTTTGTGGATTCGCAGTCACGGTATGCGACCCGCGCGCGGAATACCGGGGATCTTGGTCGGTCGGCGGTGTCACCATGCGCACCGAGATGCCCGACGACGTGGTGCTGGAGATGCGTCCGGACCGCCGAACCTGTGTGGTCGCGCTCACGCACGACCCCAAACTCGATGACCTGGCACTGCTGGAGGCGCTGAAAACCGATGCTTTCTATATCGGTGCCATCGGCTCGCGGCGCAATAACGAGGCGCGCCAACAGCGCATGATCGATCACTTTGATGAGACGGCGGAGTCATTGCAGCGCCTGCGCGGCCCCATCGGCCTGTACGTGGCCAGCAAGACCCCGCCTGAGATCGCCGTGAGCATCATGGCCGAAATCCTGGCGGTGAAAAACGGGGTGGACCTGCCGCTTGCCATGCGGGTGGGGCCAGCCAAAGACGGTTTGGCTCTGCAAGCCAACACCACTGCTGCGCCGGCCTGCGGCATCGGCTGAGGGCACTGTCCCATGCGCAATTTTGTGGTTTCGCCGCTGGGATTGGTGGAAAGCGATGCGCTGCCGCAGATGTTGCCGCCCCAGGGCTTTCTCTGGCTATCGTTCTCGCGCCGCGAATTCGAGGTGATGCAGCATGAGGTCCAGTCCCTGCTGCTCGCACTGTCGAATGTGCAGCTCTACGAATTGCACATATCCGACCTGCTCAACAACCAGCTGCCCTCGCATTTTGATTTCACATCCGATTACGACCTGGTGGTTTTCCGCCGCCTGGCGCGCGGCAAAACCGAATCCGATATCAGCCAGCCGGGAGAGTTGCTGCACCGGGCCAGCCCGGCAAGCGGGCCACCCATTCTGCGGCGCATCGACACCAGCCCAGTGGCTTTTGTGGTCTTGGACCGCATCGTGGTCTCGGTACACCCCGCCGACTGCGCGGTACGCGACGCGTTCGCCGCCAAACTGCTGAACACCGCGCCGCTGAGTCCGGGGCAGGCAAACCACAGGCTTCCGGCCAACCCGGCCGATCTGATGCTTCGCATGCTCAATACCGTGGTCGATGCCTACCTGGATTTGCGCCGCGAATTGACACGGCAACTGGATCACTGGCAAAGCGAGTTGTTGAATCCGCGTACCCGCTTCAACAATTGGAGCGCGCTGCTGGATTCGCGCTTAACCCTGCACTACCTCGACGAAGTGTGCGAAGACCAGCGCGCCACCATCCAGGACTGGCTGGAGGCGCTGGACACCTGGCAGGCCGATGACACGCTGCGGCCCAAAGATTTGGAAATGCTGCGGGTTCGAAGCCGTGATCTGTTGGAACACATTGAGCGCGTGGTTCACCATGTGGACCGGCTCGAGCGCAGTGCGGAAACAGCGGTGCAGATGCACTTCAACCTGCAAAGCAACCGCGCCAATGACGTTATGAAGACCCTGACCGCGGTGACGGCGATTTTCTTGCCCTTGAATCTGATAACCGGCTACTTCGGTATGAACTTTGAGGTCTTCACGCTGCTCCACGGCGAACACAGCCTGGTGTGGGCCAGTTTGTTCATGCTGCTGATTGCGGTCGGATTAGCAGGCTACTTCTGGCGGCAGCACTACTTCGGCAGCGCGCAACGGGGCCGCTGAGTGGCTCAGCCTGACTCCGCGCAACGCGACAAAATCGCCTGCTCGGGGTGGTCGGCGGCGACCACTGCGGCAGCCCAAGGAGCCAGCTCACGCGTGTCGGCACGCAAGATTTCTTCCTTTACCGCCAGGATGCGCGAGGGGTGCATGGAAAAACTACGCAAGCCCAAACCGAGCAGCAGGTGCGTGAGCGCCACGTCGCCGGCCATTTCACCGCATACCGCCACGCCTTTGCCCTTGCTGCGGGCCTGTGCGATGGTGTCGGCGACCAAGCGCAACACCGCCGGGTGCAGCGGCTCATACAAATGGGCTACCGACTCATCGGTTCGATCGACCGCCAGCGTGTACTGAATCAGGTCATTGGTGCCCAGGGACAAAAAGTCGAAGTTCGCCAAAAAGGGCCGCAGGTTCAGTGCGGCCGCGGGAATTTCAATCATCGCCCCCAGCTGCACCGGACCGTAGGCCAAGCCCCGGCGATCCAGGCTGGCGCGGGCGCGATCCAGATGCGCCAGCGTCTGCTGAATCTGCGACTCGTGGGCCAGCATGGGCACCAGCAGGTGCACTTGGCCGAAAGCCGCCGCCCGCAGGATGGCGCGCAGCTGGGTTGTGAACATGGCTGGTTCGGCCAGGCTCCAGCGGATGGCACGCAAGCCCAGCGCGGGGTTCAGATGGGCGTCATCGCGCTGCGAGCCGTCCAGCGGCTTGTCCGCGCCGATGTCGATGGTGCGGATAGTGACCGGGAGGCCGTGCATGTCTTCCACGGCGCGGCGGTAGGCGGCAAATTGCTCCTCCTCATCAGGCAAATGCCCGTGGCGGCCCATGAACAAAAATTCGCTACGGAACAAGCCCACACCCACGGCACCACAGGCCAATGCCGCAGGCACATCCTCGGGTACTTCGATATTGGCCATGAGCTCGACCACTTCGCCATCGCGCGTGACGGCCGGGGTGTGCAGCAGTCGGGCAAGCCGGGCCCGCTCTGCCAGGTTCTGCGCTTGCTTGCGGGCGTATTCGGCACGGATGGTCGGCGAGGGATCGACGATGACCAACCCGGCGTCGCCGTCGATGATGATCCAGTCGTCCTGGCGCACCAACTGGCTGGCGCTGCGCGTGCCCACCACGGCCGGAATGTCCAGGCTGCGGGCGACGATGGCGGTGTGCGAAGTCTTGCCGCCCACATCGGTCACAAAGCCGGAGAACGCGCTTTGTTTGAAATGCAGCATGTCGGCGGGCGACAGGTCGTGCGCCACCAGAATCAAATCATCGCCATCGGCGCCACCCGCCTCGGTGTCACTTTTGCGCGGCTTGCGACGGCGGTCCGGCCCACCGGGCAGCACCGGGCTGGCAAGGCCCTGCATGGCGCGCAGCACCCGCTCGACAATCTGCTCCAGATCGGCCTTGCGCTCACGCAAATAGGGGTCTTCCATTTCGTCGAAGTTGCGCGAGAGCACTTCGAGCTGCGCCGTCAAAGCCCATTCTGCGTTGTAGAAACGCTCGCTCACCCACTGCTTGACGCCTTGCACCAGCACCTCGTCTTTGAGCAGCATCAGGTGCACATCAAGCAGGGCGCGCAGGTCCTGCGGTGTGTCTTTGGGGGCCATTTGCTGGATGCTGGCTTGCAAACGGATGATTTCTTCAATCACCGTATTGCGGCCGGCGCGCAGGCGGTCAATCTCAACCTCGACCTGTTCCGGTTCGACGAAATAGTGCGCCACATCGCGGCGGCTGGAGCCCACCAGCACGGCGCGACCGATCACAACGCCGCGCGATACCGACAAACCGTGGATGGAAAAAGCCATGCGCTGCGCTTTCTGGCGGTACGGAAGGCCTTATTCGCCTTCGCCGAACTTGTCGGCCATCAAAGCCAACAAAGCTGCGAGTGCCTGGTCGGCATCCGGCCCCTCGGTCTCCAGCACGACCTCGGAGCCCATGCCGGCAGCCAGCATCATCACGCCCATGATGCTCTTGCCGTTGACCCGGCGTTCCCCGCGGCTAATCCATACCTCGCTGGCAAAGCTGCCCGCGAGCTTGGTCAATTTCGCAGAGGCCCGCGCATGCAGCCCAAGCTTGTTGATGATGGTGGTGGTGGCAGTTGGCATGGATAGGTTCAGGTGGCGGGCTGGGCTTCGCCGGACAGGGCGAGCTGCAACATGCCCTGGGTGCCGCCGGCCATGGCGCGTGCGACCAGGGTGTTCAAGGGCTCGTGGCGGTAGTTCAGTACGCGCAACAGCATTGGGAGGTTGACACCGGCCAGCAACACCGCAGGCGGCATCGGCGCGTCGGGGCCGGACATGGGGGACTGGCGCGCCAGATTGCAGGGTGTGGCACCCGCCACGTCAACCAGAACCAGGCACTCCTGATCCGGCCACTGCGCACGCATCCCGGCAATAGCTTGGCAGACATCCGCAGACGGATCGTCCGAACGGACATCCATGGCCAAGATGTCGGGTGCCGCGTCGGGGAATACGTGCAAAGCGCAGCTACGCAATGCGCTGGCCAGCGGGGCGTGCGCCACCAGCAAAATGCCCACATTCATGCCTGTGCTCCTCGTGTGATCAGGAATTATGACTTCTTCGCCAGCACAAAGTAGGCATAGGCTGCCAGGCTGAGCAAACCGGAGATGGCGACCGCGCCCTGGTAGGCAGCGTGGATTGTCAAACCAGCGGCCAACAGGGCGTCAATGACCAGACCCAGGCCCCACTGCACAGTGAACACGCCCGAGAAAATCACCAAATTGAAGGCCGACAGCGCACGCCCTGCCAGGTGTGGCGGAAATGCCAGCCCTACCGCTGGTTGGGATAAGGTCACCACGGTCGCGCACACACAGTACGCCGTCCACATCCAGGCGCTGTACGGGCCAAACACCGGACCACCAAGCACGATGACCAGCAAGAGCAACAGGCTAATCGGCACCAGCCGCACCATCAAAACCTGGCTGGTCCAAGACCGGCGCGCCAGCCAGGGTGTCGCCGCGCCCCAGGCCAAAAAGGCCGCCATCATGCCCACATTGAGCCAGAACATGCCCGCAGCGGCCTGCTCCGGGCTGTAGCCGGCAACCGCAGTCAGCCAGCGTGCCGCCCACAGGGTTTGCATGGCCACCATCCCGCCGTAGGCGAAAAACCCGAACGGCGTGAGGCTGCGGAAGTAAGGGTGACGGAAGACAGCCGCGTAGGTGGCCGGCTGGGGATCTGTGGACTGGGCCTCCACAGACAGTGGACTGGCATTGGGCCAACGCGGCACGACCCGGGCCACCGCTGTTATTGCCAGCACCAGCAAAGCCGCCAGAACGAGAAAAATACCGCGCCAACCCAGCACAGGCATCAGCCATTGCACGGGCAGGGTGGAGGCTACAAAGCCGAGTGAGCCGGTCATCAGCATCCAGGAGCTGGCGCGCTGCTGGTTGTCTGGACGGTACCAGCGGCGGTAGGCTGTCAAAGGCGCCATCAGGCATGCACTCAGGCCCACACCACAGGCCACACGGGCCGCGCACAGCGTCCAAAACGAGTCTGCGGCGGCAAAGCACAGGCAACCAGCAACCGCCACCGTCAAAAAAGCCAGCAGCACCCGCTTCGGGCCAAAGCGGTCCAACCACGTTCCAAGCGGCAGCTGGGTAATCGAAAAGCCAAAAAAATAACCGCCGGAGAGCAGGCCCAGGTCGGACGCGGTCAAGGCGAATTCCTGGACCAAGGTCGGCGCCAAAGTGGCGGTAATCGCACGGATCAGCGCGGAGAAAAAATAGGCGGATGCAAAGGCCAGAAAAAGGGGAATGGCGCGCACCTTCTCCTGGGGCGGCGGCCGGGAGGCTTCAAGGACGTCAGGCACCAAGCTGTCAGCCACAGGTTAAGGCCATTGCAGGTCGCGCAGCAGCGGCTCGGTCAGAGCGGGGTCCAAGGCCTTTGCGTAGACCGCCAGGTGAAACACCGCACCCTTGTCGACCACCCAGGCCAGGCTGGCCTGTACCGGACTGCCGTCGGGACGGCGACCGCTGGCAAGGAGCAGGCGCATGGGTGGCGACTGGGGCTTTTGCTGCGGTGTCTGCGCCTGGCTTTGGCTGGCTTGCATCTGGAGCAAGGCGGCGGCGCGCCAGCCATCTTCTAGCGTGGCGGGATCTGCACCGACCGGCACTGCCACCCTGCTGATGGCGAACAAAGCGCCCTGGGCCTCGCAGCCCGCCATGGACATGGTTACTGGCACGGCCGCCAACATCAGCGCGCGGCTGGCGCGGTCCGGTTTGCACGGCAGGACGGTGCGCATCCCATCAATCTCCACCGTGCGCCAATCCAAGCCCGGGCTGCAGGCACTGAGCGCTACCGCCAGCATGCACGCACAGAGCCCGGCGAGCCCCCGCGGTTTGCGCAGCTTGGCGCACAATTGCGCAATAGGGTCACTTGGGTCTCTCACCCCCGCACTGTATTCGATGCCACTCTCCCGACGCGCCACTTTGACTGGTCTGGCACTGGCGCCTGCGCTGGTCGGCGGCCTGTGGCTGGGTCTGCGTCCGGCATACGCACCGGATGCGCCGGTGGTACTGCTTGATGGCAACACCCGACCCGGTGCAGCCCTTGCTGGTCAGGTCACCCTGGTGAACTTCTGGGCAAGCACCTGCGCCGTATGCCTGGCCGAGATGCCGCAGATGGTGGCGCTGTTCAAGGCCTACCGCAACCAGGGCTTTGCGACCGTGGCAGTGGCAATGGCATATGACCCACCGGCTTCTGTCATCCGCTACAGCGAGAGCAGGCAATTGCCCTTTGATGTGGTGATCGACAACACCGGTTCGGTGGCCCGGGCATGGGGCGGCGTGGATGCCACGCCCACCAGCTTTTTGGTGAACCGGCATGGGGAAATTGTTCAGCATTGGGTGGGAGCACCCGACTTTGGCTTTCTGGCAAAAAGCATAGAAAAGTTGCTCAAGCAGGCCTAAGCCGGGAATACCCCCACCACCCCGAAGCGGGGCTGTGATACGCTTTTTCTCCCATGACCCCGCCCCTGGCCCGCCCGTAGATGCATGACCTAGCTACTGCGCAGCGTGCGCAAAAAGCCGATTGGCGATCTCCTTGCGCGCGCGTCCGCACATGGTGACAACACGCCACGGCGGGGCCGACGCCGCGCGGGAAATCATTGAACCGGTGACTACCGGTGACTGGGAACATGCCCGCACGCTACTCCAGGAGTATCTGGACAGCCTGGAGATCGACACCGCGTTCTTGCATATTGAGGCAGAGGTCGCCGGCCTGCCCGGGAGCTACGCAGAGGGTCGCGGCGGCTTTTGGATGGCGCGGGTACATGGCGTCTGGGCTGGCTGCTGCGCACTGGCACCTCTGGACGGCACCGACTACGCCAACGCCTGCGAATTGCGCCGTCTGTATGTGCGCCCATCCATGCGCAAACAAAATTTAGGCTTGATGCTGACCGAGTGCGCCCTGGATCGCGCCCGGCTGCACGGCTACAAGCACGTGCTGCTAGACACCCTCAGCGACATGGAAGCCGCTAGAGCGCTGTACCAAGGTCTGGGTTTCAAAGAAATTCCGCCTTACTACTTCAACCCGATCGCCGGGGCGCATTACCTGATGGCCACGCTCTAGCCGCTGTGGCTAGAGCGTGGCAGATCGATCAAGCGCGTGCTTGCGCCAACAAGGTGGCCGCGTCGCTGACCTCGAATTGGCCGGGACCTTCGATGTTGAGCGTGCTGACCTTGCCGTTTTTCACCAACATCGAATAGCGGTTACTACGCAGACCCATGCCGCGGGCGGTCAGATCCAGGGTCAAACCGGTTGCCTGCGCAAAGTCGGCACTGCCGTCGGCCAGCATGCGAACCTTGCCGTTGGTTTTCTGGTCGCGGGCCCAGGCACCCATGACAAATGCATCGTTGACGCTGAGGCACCAGATCTCGTCCACACCCGCAGCGGCAAACGCGGCAGCGTGTTCGACAAAGCCCGGCACGTGTTTCGCAGAGCAGGTGGGCGTAAATGCGCCGGGCAGGGCAAAGATGGCAATCGTCTTGCCCGCAGTGGCTTTGGCGACATCAACCGCGTTGGGGCCAATGCTGCAGCCCTCGCCTTCAACTTCCGAGTATTCGTACAGGGTGCAATGGGGAATGGTGTCTCCGACTTGAATCATGTTGTTTCCTATAGCTGGGGTTTGGGGATGGGTAAACGGAAAACGGCCCACATGGTGAGCCGTTTCAGGAATTCAGACGTAAGCCGCCTCAAATAAACCTACACCGCGCTGGCCTTCTCGACCAAGCGGGTGGCAACCCAATTCTTGGTTTTAGAAATCGGACGGCTCTCGGTGATTTCAATGACATCGCCGGATTTGTACTGGCCGGTCTCGTCGTGCGCGTGGTACTTGCTCGATTTACCAACAATCTTGCCGTACAGCTCGTGTTTGACGCGCCGCTCGATCAGTACGGTAACTGTCTTGGAGCGCTTGTCGCTGACCACCTTGCCGATCAAGGTGCGCTTGAGTGATTTTTTAGCTTCCGTCACGGTCGCTCCTTATTTCGAGGGGGTTGCACCGCGCTGCTTTTGCACAAGAATGGTCTTGGCGCGGGCAACCGAACGCCGCGCCAAGCGCAGCGATGTGGTGTTAGTAATTTGTTGGGTGGCTTTCTGCATGCGCAGCCCGAAGTGGGCACGTTGCAGGGCCTTGATTTCTTCCTGCAAGGCAGGGACGTCTTTTTGGCGGAGTTCAGCGGCGTTCATAGGAGTCTCCTGGCGATTACTGGCCGATCATGCGGGCCACGAAGGTGGTGCGCAAAGGCAGCTTGGCCGCAGCCAAACGGAAGGCCTCGCGCGCCAATTCTTCAGGCACACCGACGATTTCGAACACGATTTTTCCGGGCTGGATCTCAGCCACGTAGTACTCGGGATTTCCTTTGCCGTTACCCATCCGCACCTCAGCAGGCTTTTGGGAAATCGGCTTGTCAGGAAACACGCGGATCCAGATGCGACCACCACGTTTGACGTGACGCGAAATGGCACGACGGGCGGATTCGATCTGGCGTGCCGTCAAACGGCCACGGTCCGTGCACTTGAGACCAAAGTCTCCAAAGGCGACCGAGCTGCCACGGGTGGCAACGCCGGTATTGCGGCCTTTTTGCTCTTTGCGGTATTTGCGGCGAGCGGGTTGTAGCATGCTTATTCTCCTTTGGCTGCCGCGGGGGCCGCGTCAGCAGGTGCGGCGACTTTGCGGACGCGCTTCACCACGGGTTTATCGGTATCGACACCGGCAACAACTTTGTCGCTGCCATCGGCAGGAGCGCCAGCAGTGCCCTCCACCCGGCGTGCAGTGCGCGCGGGCGGACGGTCGCTGCCCGGGCGGGCATCACGGCGGGGCGCACGGGCACGGCGCTCGTCGTCGGCCTTGGCATCCGTGGCAGCAGGCAGGTCGTTGCGGCCCAAGGTGTCACCTTTGTAGACCCAGACCTTCACGCCAATAATGCCGTAGGTGGTTTTGGCTTCCGAGGTGCCGTAGTCGATGTCTGCGCGCAGCGTGTGCAGGGGCACACGGCCTTCGCGGTACCACTCGGTGCGGGCAATCTCGATCCCGTTCAAACGGCCAGCCGACATGATCTTGATGCCCAAGGCACCCAGACGCATGGCGTTTTGCATCGCACGCTTCATGGCACGGCGGAACATGATCCGCTTTTCCAGTTGTTGAGTGATGCTGTCGGCGATCAATTTCGCATCGATTTCGGGCTTGCGCACTTCTTCGATGTTGACCGCGACCGGCACGCCAAGCTGCTTACTCAGGTCGCGCTTGAGGTTTTCAATGTCCTCGCCCTTTTTACCGATAACCACGCCAGGGCGGGCAGAGTAAATGGTGACGCGTGCGTTCTTGGCGGGGCGCTCGATCAGGATGCGCGAGACCGACGCACTCTTGAGTTTCTCTTTCAGGTACTCGCGCACTTTGATGTCTTCGGCCAACATGCCGGCGAAATCACGGTTACTGGCGTACCAGCGCGAAGACCAGTTACGGCTGATCGACAGACGAAAGCCTGTGGGGTGGATTTTTTGACCCATAGTTTGCTAGCCTCTATCAGTTGCCGACTGTCACGTACACGTGGCAGGTAGGTTTGCGAATTTGGTTACCACGGCCTTTGG